>JAVXVR010000610.1:0-18207 GCA_032230165.1 Acidobacteriota bacterium
ATCTCTCCGCCTCAGAGCGCACGCGCATCGAGACGCGCAGCCGCAACTACCGGCAGTTCCTCCGACTCCTCGCCGCGCTCGACCGCGTCGAAGCTTTGCAGGCGCGTCTGCTGCTCGACTGAGCAAGGCAAAAGTAAAAAGGCAAAGGGCAAAAGGGAGACAGGTCATCTCTTCACTTTTGCCCTTTGCCTTTTTACTTTTGCCTTTCCTCGTCTAGTTCGCGCAGCGTGTCGAGTAGGAGGTTCGTGTTGCTGTGCGCCTGTATGGTGATGGGGAAATCCTCGACGGCGCGCGCGAACTCGAACGAGCCGTCGGTCTTCTCCAAGACGCGACGCAGCGCGGCGTTCGCGACTGCCGCGCCCACCTCTGCGCCGACGATGCGCCCGTCGTTGAAGAGGACTTTGCAACTGTCTGCGCCGCTCTCGATGTTGAGCGCACCCGTCAGCCGCGCGTTCTCGACGACCTGTACGGCGTCGAAGATGCTCACCACCGAGAGGTCTCCGGCGAAGGTCACGGGGCGCGGCGGGCGCGAGGCGGCGGGCGCGGGCGCGGGTAAGTCGGGTCGGCGCGCGCGGCGGATGGCTTCAAGCCCCTTCGTGATCGAGAGGCGTGGATCGAGCGTGCGCGCTTCGAGCAGACGCTCCTGCGCCGTGTCGAAGTCCTCGCGCTCCAGATAGAGGCTCGTCAGCGCGAGACACTGGCGCGCGGCTTCTTCCGGTTGACCGTTCGCCGCCGCTGTCTCGCGCAGACACTCGCGCAGCTTGATGGAGCGCGGCTGTCGCTTGATGGCAAGCATTAGACGCTCAATGGCGCGGTGCGGCGATCTGTACTTGAGGAACAGCTCGGCATCGAGCAGCGCCGCCTCGACCTCCTCGCCGTGAGTTTTGTCCGTCGCCGGCTCGTTCATCGCGCCCGTGTTGCTCGCACGCTTCTTCACGCGCGAAAGTTTATCACACGCGCGCGGGACGCGCGGGCGACAGTTTTCGGGTAAGCGGCGACACGATATCGTATGTGGTTCAGACACCAAGGTACTACGACGTACATACAAAAAGTATAAACGTTGTAGCATGTCAGCTTCAGCCCAAGTCTGAACCTTCTCTTCTCAAATTTATTGCTGATTACCTTTAGGCGGCGCGCCTCTAATGCGCGTGCGGCGCGGCGGCGTGCGCGCTCTGAGCGCGCGTTGCACGCGGGAAACGCGGCACGCCGTGTGCACTATTATTCGTCGTTAGTCGCACCCCCAATGACAACTTGAATGGCTTGAACTCGCGCGCTGGAATAGCGGACGCATAAGTGAGTTGTGTTCATCGCGTCCCGAAGGTTGCCAGATTTTCCGACTTATGAGGAGACCTGATTGATGCACGATGAGTTGTCACTGGATTTGAATGGCGCGGCGACGGTGCGCCTCTTGCAGGGCAGTTGGGCTGACTCCCTGCAACGCACCTGCGCGCGGTTCAAAACTGCGGGGCAGGCGCACAAGGCGGACGGGGCGCAGGCTCTCATCCGGCGTCTCAGGCGCACGCGTCCTTCGACCTATGAGCACTGCTTGCGAGTCGCGCGCGTCGCGCGACTTACGGGACGCGCCTTCGGTTTTGATGCGCCGCGCCTGCAACAACTCTCCGCCACGGCGATGATGCACGACATCGGCAAAATCCTCGTGCCCGAATCCGTCCTCAACCGACCGCGCCGCCCGACGCGCTTCGAGCAGTTCCTGCTCCATCTGCATCCGTCCTTAGGCGCGCTCCTCGCCTCCTACTTCAACCTTCCGGCGGAGCTACGCATCCGCACCGAGCACCACCACGAGCGCTGGGACGGGCGTGGCTACCCGCACCGTCTCGGCGGGGCTGACATCCCGCTCATGGCGCGCATCGTCCAAGTGGCGGACACCTATGACGCGATGGTCACGCAGCGCTCCTACAACTGCCCACGCACACATACGGACGCCATCGCCGAGCTACGCGCCGAGTCCGGCAAGCAGTTCGACCCGCGCGTCGTCGAAGCGTTCCTCGACGTGTATCCGGTGCATGGGGAGTTTTAGAATAGTCAAAACTTTACCGCAGAGACGCGGAGAGCGCAGAAGAAGAACGATCTGAAATTTGAAATCTCAGATCAGCTTCTCCGTGACCCCTCCGCGTCCTCTGTGGTGAATCCTCCTATCCGACTCGCCAGCTTCAAGAACAACCTAGAAATCGAATCGCACGCCGACTCTGACGCTGCGCGGGCGAAGCGTGCGCGTCGGGACGAGGAACGAGTCGAGCAGAGCCTGTCGCTGTTCGGGCGTCGCGTCGGGGCGAAGCCCGTTGAAGTTGATGAACTCTGCGCCGTAGGTGAAGACCGTCTTGTTGAGCACGTTGTCGAACTCGATGACGGGGCGCAGGCGGGCGCGCTCCGTGAGGCGGAACTCGCGCGTGAGATTGAGGTCGAGGGTGAAGAGCGCGGGACCCGTGCCAGCGTTGCGCGGCAGATTGCCGGTGCGACCGATAGTCGGGAGCGAGAAGGCGGCAAGGACGGTTGGATCAATAGATGATCCGGGCGCGCGCCAACGGATGAGCTTGAGATCGCCGCTATAGATGGGTCGGTCGTTGCCCACGTCGTCGAGGTTGCGGTCGTCGCCGCCAAGCGAGACGTTGAAGGGCGCGCCCGACGCGACGCGCAGGATGGTCGCGAGTCGGAGACCGCCGAAGCGGCGCGGCGCGTCGAAAGTTCCGGAGAGCACGAAGCGGTGGCGTCGGTCGAGCAGGCTGCGCGCACGCTCGCGCCAGAAGTCGCCGACGACGAGCGCGCTCGAAGTGTTGACGACGCCGTCGTCAATCAGGCGCGAGAGCGTATAGGCGGCGCGCAAAGAGAGCGCGGAGCCGCTCGACTTCGACGCGAGGCGTGTGCGCGCCTCGACCGTCAAGCCGTGGTAGAAGCTGTTTCCGGCGGAGACGAGCTGCTCGACCTGCGTGTGAGACGGATCGGGTCTAAGCGGCGCGAGCGCGGCGAGCGCGGCGGCAAGTGTCGTCGTGGAGTTGAAGCTGTTCAAGTTAAAGAGCGTGACTGGGACACCGAACTCCGTGACGCGACCGATGGCGTCCGGGTTCGACACGGATGACGGCGCGACGGTGAAGCGCACGAGATCGCCCGCCGCCTGCGCGTCGTAGAGTGGGCGTACGCCGTTAGTGTCGCGCAGGTTTGGGAAGTCGCGCGAGAGCAGATAGTCTGTGAAGTCGCGGTATCCGCGCGGGAGTCGCGGGGCGTTCGAGTTGAACTCGCGCCAGAGGTGAAGCCCTCGATTGAATGTGTAGTTCGCCTCGAAGACGAAGCCGCGAAACATTTCGCGCTCGAAGCCGATGTTCGCTTGATAGCTTTCGGGAATGCGCAGCGCGGGATCGAGTCGGCGCGTGAAGTCTGTTTGGAGTGTGGCGAACTGCCTGACGATGGATGAATCGGCGTCGAGCGTTCCGGGGAACTGTAAGTTCACGGCGATGAAGGCGCGTTGCTGCGTGTCGGTCAGCGCGCGTGCGTTCGCCGGGTCGCGCAGATCGTTCGTATCGAAGACGAGACGATTTTGTCCGAGCGTGAAGTCGTCAACAGTACGCAATAAAGCTCTGTTGTAGAAGATGCCCGCACCAAGACGGATGACGGTTTTGCCTGTGCCCGTGGGATCGTAGGCGACGGCGAGTCGCGGCGCGAAATTATTTCTGTCGTGAAGAATCGTCTCGTCGTCGTGGCGCAAGCCGAAACTCAAGACTAGGTTCGGGCGCACGCGCCACTCGTCCTGCGCGAAGAAGCCTGTGTAGAGGTTGCGCTGGCGCGAGTCGGTTTGAAAGCGTTGGCGGAAGCGACTCGGCGCATTCGCCAGAAAGTCGCCCGCGCTCGTGAAGCTGAAAGTGCCGGAAGCGTCTGTGAGATCGACGTAGACGGAGCGGATGCGCTGGAAGTCGCCGCCGACTTTCACGGTGTGCGCGCCGCGAAGGACGGTGAGCGAATCCTGCAACTGAAAGCGCGACTCGCGCCGATCGCTCGCGCCCGCGCTCGACGATCCGGCGACGAGCGTGCCCGAACGATCCGCGAGATCGTCGCCGGAGAGCGGATCGTTAATCGTGATGAGCACGACGGGTCGCGTTTGATCAACGCCGGTTTTGAGCGCGGGCGTGAGGCGAGAGATTTGCGCGCGGAGCTGGTTGACGGCGCGCGCGTTGAAGACGAAGTTGTCTGTGTAGGCGAGGGCGTCCGAGTCGCGCGTGCGACCTTGCAGGGCAGACGCTAAGCGCGAGCCGCCGCCGAACTGTCGCAGATTCTTGAAGCGAGCGAGTTGGAAGAGCCACGCGCCGTTGTGCGCCTCTGTGAAGTTGTGATCGACGCGCGCGCTCAAAGTGTGATTGCGCTGCGGGGTGTTAACCGCAGCGACGAACGGGGCGAGTTCGGCGGGTGGGTTCGGCGCGGTCGCGCTGCGCTCGGTGCGGCGCGCGATAAGCGTCGTGGGCTGCGGAAGAGCGAAGCGCGGGTTCGTCTGAAGTGGCACGAGCATGTCTATGAGCGCGGAGTCGAGCAGCGTGTCGTATTCGTAGGCGGCGAAGAAGAAGGTGCGCTGCGGACGGAGGCGACCACCGAGGGTGAAGCCGGGATCGTGCTCTTGCAAAGGGAGTCGTCTGAGCCCGCGCAAGTTGTTGAAGAAAGTGTTGGCGTTTAAGGATTCGTCGCGGAAGAAGTAGAACGCGCGACCGTGGAAACTATTTGAGCCCGCGCGCGTGCGCAAATTCACGCGACCGCCAGAGGCGCGACCATACTCGGCGGAGAACTGGTTGGTGATGACCTGCACCTCTTCGACGGCTTCGATGGAGGGCTGGAAGCGTTCGCGCGCGGCGCGGTCGTCGTTGTTGTCGAGACCATCAATCGTGATGTTGTTCGAGTACGCCGCGCCGCCCGCGAGTGCGAACGTGCCAGCCTCTTCGGGCGTCTGAGCGTGGCGCGCGGCTGTGCGTGTGCGCGCGTCCGCGTCTTCCGCCGCGTCGCGCACGGAGAGCGGCTCTTCGGTCGTGCCGGGGAGCGTGAAGATGAGATCGAGCGGCGAGCGCGTGCTGACGGGGAGCGACTCGATCTCTTTTCGCGCGACCGTGCCGCCCGTCACCGTGCGCGTCGTATCCACGGCAGCCGCGTCCGCCTCAGCCGTGACCACCTGCTCCGCCGAGACGCCCGCCGGTCGCAGCGTGAAGTCGAGCCTCACGTTCTCGCCAGCGACGGCGCTCACGTTTAGTCGCTCCTCGGCGGCGAACCCTTCGGACGACGCGCGCAGCGTGTATGCGCCCGGCGCGAGTTCGACGAAACGGTAGCGACCCTCCGCGTCGGTCGCGACAGTGCGACTCGCACCCGTCGCCGCAAGTGTCGCGACGACTTTCGCGCCGACTAAGACAGCGCCGTTCTGGTCGGCGACGCGACCGCTGATCGTGATCTCGTCGAGGTCTTGCGCGCGCGCGACACCGCACGAGACGATGGCGAGAAGCGACATGAAGGCTGAGACGAAGATGCGTAAGAATAAGGTCGGGGAGAAAATGCGCGTGGTGAGGCGTCGCATATGTGATTACTCCTTCTCGTGCGGGACTTGTGAGGTCGCCGCGAAAAGTTGGCGCGCGTGTGTGGCGCGTTAGTTTAGCGTGGTCGGCGCGTGCGTAGCGCGTCGGACTACAGCGACAGGTTTGTGAATCTTGATCGGATGCGCTTCCCGGTAATGTGTGAGAGACGTGAGAGCGGCGGAAGCGAACCCTCCTGCTTGACGGGCGCGGACTTTAGCAGCTTACGGGCGCGACGACAACAGAAATTTTTAGCTGCGCGTGGTTGTCGTGCGCCGTCGCACGACCGTGCTGATGCGCGAGACGGGGACGAGCGCGCCCTCTTCGGGGCGAGGCACTTCCGTGAAATGTGAGAATTCCTCGGCGTGTGCTTGCAGGTAGGAGAAGAATCGCTCGAACTCTCGTTGCATGGCGTCCATCTTCTCGCGCATGTTGAGAATGATCTCGACACCCGCGAGGTTCACGCCGAGGTCGCGCGTTAAGCTTAGGATAACTTCGAGGCGTTCGAGATCGGTGTCTGTATAGACGCGCGTGTTCCCTTCGGAGCGCGAAGGCTTCAACAAACCTTCGCGCTCGTAGAGGCGAAGCGTCTGCGGGTGGATGTCGTACTGCGTCGCCACCGCGCTGATCGTGTAGGTGCGTCCTTTACGTTTCATAACTACGGATGTCAGGTGCCGGGTGTCAGAGGTTTTGTCTTGACCGACCCCTGACACCCGATGCCCGTTACCTATTCTAAGCCCATCGCCACGCGCGGGTTCTCGCCGTTGAGCTGCGCGTAGCGTTTCAGTAGTTCCTTCGTCTCTTCCGAGATCACTTTCGGCAGCGTGACCTGTACTTCGACGAACTGATCGCCGCGCGCCTCCGGATTGCGGAGACTGGGCACGCCGCGCCCGCGTAGTCGGAATTTTTGACCGGACTGCGTGCCGGGCGGAATCTTGAGTTGCGCCTTGCCCTCGACCGTCGGGACTTCGATCCGCGCGCCGAGCGCGGCTTCGGGGACGGTCAGAGGAATCGTGACGTAGATGTTGTCGCCCTTGCGCGTGAAGTGTTCGTGGCGACCGACGTTCGTGATGATGAAGAGATCGCCGGGCGGCGCACCCAAGCGACCGCCCTCGCCCTTGCCCGGAATACGCACGCGTGAGCCCGTGTCCACGCCCGCGGGGATTCTCACTTTCACGCTCTCGGTCTTCGGCACCACTCCCTTGCCGTGGCAGAGCGCGCACGGCGGGCGGCGACGACCAACCCCGCCGCAGTCTGGACACTCCTGCGCGAAACGAAGACGCCCGTTCGAGCGTTGCACCTGACCCGCGCCCTTACACGTCGGGCACTGGACGGGTGCGCCGCCGGAGTCGCCCGCGCCGTTGCAGCGCGGACACTGCTCGGAGCGGTTGACCGTGATGTTCGTCGTCATGCCGGTGACGGCTTCCTCGAACGAGAGCGCGAGCGGCATCTCGATGTCCGCGCCGCGCTGCGGCATCGGGCGCGGCGGCTCTTTCTCTTGTTTGCCGCCGCCGCCGAAGAGGTCTGCGAAGATGTCGCGGAAAGACGATCCGCCGCCGCCGCCGCCCGAAGCCGAAGAGGCGTTGCTCCAGTCGAAGCCCTCGAAGTCGAACGGTGGCGACGTGCGCGCGCCGCCCGCGCCCGTGTTGAAGCCGCCGAAGCCCGCCCCGCCTTTCGCCGCCGCGTCGGCGAGATTGTCGGAGTACTGACCGAAGCGGTCATAGACGGCGCGCTTCTTCGGATCGGAGAGCACGTCGTGCGCTTCGGTGATGAGCTTGAAGCGCTCCTCGGCGGATTTGTCGCCGGGGTTCACGTCCGGGTGGTGCTTGCGCGCAAGCCTGCGGTAAGCCTTCTTGATCTCCTCCGGCTTCGCCTTGCGCTCGATCCCCAGCACTTTGTAGAAATCTTCTTTAGCCATTCGACAGCCGTCAGCAATCAGCAATCAGCAATCAGCAATCAGCCGGAGACGAAGCGACTAGGAAAGTTCTTTCTGTCGTTCGGCTGAAGGCTGACTGCTGACGGCTGAGTGCTTGCCTTACTTGTTCTCGTCAACGTCCACGTACTCGGCGTCGATGACGTTATCTTCGCCGCCGCCGCCGGTTGTGCCGCCGGACGTGCCCGAGGACGCGCCTGCCGCGTTCGCCTGCTCGCCGCCCCCCGCGTCGCCCGCAGGCTGTTGCTGGTAGAGCGCTTCGGCGAGTTTGTGCGAGGCGGTCTGGAGCGCGTTGAAGGCGTTGTTGAGCCGGTCGGCTCCGCCCTCTTCGAGCGCCTTCTTCGCGTCGGCGATTGCCGCTTCGAGTTCCCCGCTAGCAGTCGCGTCGAGTTTCTCCTTGTTCTCCGTGAACGTCTTCTCGACCTGATAGACGAGACTGTCGAGACGATTGCGCGCCTCGATCTCTTCGCGCTTCTTCTGGTCTTCGCCCGCATGCGACTCCGCCTCGCGCATCATGCGGTCGATCTCGTCCTTCGAGAGACCCGACGACGCCGTGATCGTGATCTTCTGCTCGCGACCCGTGCCCGTGTCCTTCGCCGAGACGTTGACGATGCCGTTCGCGTCGATGTCGAACGTCACCTCGACCTGCGGCATCCCGCGCGGCGCTGGCGGAATCCCGACGAGGTGGAACTTACCCAGGGTCTTATTGTCCGACGCCATCGGTCGCTCGCCCTGCAAGACATGAACCTCGACCGAAGTTTGATTATCCGAAGCGGTCGAAAAGACTTCCGACTTGCGCGTCGGGATCGTCGTGTTGCGCTCGATGAGTTTGGTGAAGACGCCGCCCAGCGTCTCGATGCCTAAGGAAAGCGGCGTCACGTCGAGCAAGAGGATGTCTGTCTTCTCGCCCGCGAGCACGCCCGCCTGAATCGCCGCGCCGACGGCGACGACCTCATCCGGGTTGACAGACTTGTTCGGCTCCTTGCCGAAGAAGCCCTTGACGATCTCCTGCACCTTCGGGATGCGCGTCGAGCCGCCGACGAGCACGACCTCGTCGATCTTCTTCGCGTCAATGCCGGCGTCCTTGATCGCCTGCTCGACGGGCGGCATCAGCCGCTTCAAGATCGGATCGATAAGTTGCTCGAACTTCGCACGCGTGAGTTTCATGACGAGGTGTTTGGGACCTGAGGCGTCCGCCGTGATGAACGGCAGGTTGATCTCGGTCTCCATCGTGGACGAAAGCTCGATCTTCGCCTTCTCGGCAGCCTCTTTCAGACGCTGGAGAGCCATCTTGTCCTGCGAGAGATCGATGCCCTGATCCTTTTTGAACTCCTCGATGATCCACTTGATCAATGCCTCGTCAATATCGTCGCCGCCCAGATGCGTATCGCCGTTCGTGGATTTCACTTCGACGACGCCCTCGCCGACTTCGAGGATCGAGATGTCGAACGTGCCGCCGCCGAAGTCGAAGACCGCGATGGTCTCGTCCTTCTTCTTGTCGAGCCCATAGGCGAGCGCCGCCGCGGTCGGCTCGTTGACGATGCGCATCACTTCCAAGCCCGCGATCTTGCCCGCGTCTTTCGTCGCCTGCCGCTGCGCGTCGTTGAAGTAGGCGGGGACGGTGATGACCGCCTTGTCCACCTTCTGTCCGAGGTAGTCCTCGGCAGACTGTTTCATCTTCTGGAGGATCATCGCCGAGATTTCCGGCGGGCTGTATTCCTTGCCGCCCGCCACGATGCGCACGTCGCTGCCTGCGGCTTTCACCGTGTAGGGAACCTGTTTCTTCTCTTCCGTCACCTCGTCGAAGCGGCGACCCATGAAACGCTTGATCGAGTAGACAGTGTTCTCAGGGTTGGTCACCGCCTGCCGCTTCGCCACCTGCCCGACGAGACGGTTGCCGTCCTTCGCGAAGCCAACGACGGAAGGCGTGGTGCGCCCGCCCTCGGAGTTCGTGATGACGTGCGGCTCGCCGCCTTCCATCACAGCGACCACAGAGTTGGTCGTGCCCAAGTCGATACCGATTATCTTGCTCATTTTTCGCTCTCCAAATTTTCAACAGCCGCCCGCCGCCTCTTGGCTACTGCCAACGCCGACGGGGGTGCCCGGTAGAATCTTTCCACATTGAATCGTCAAGTTGAAGCCAACCCTAATATAATATCTGAGTCAATCATTGTCAACTTCAAATTACGAGATCGCCGCGTCTCCCGGTCGCACAACAAGTCTTACTATTCCACAGTTTAGGAGGAGACCGCGCTCTCAAGGGCGGTCTTGGCGGTCTTCGCCCAGCAGGCGCGAGACGTGGAAGATGTAGTGAGCGCCGGAGAGGAGGGCGAAGACGAAGACGGTGATATAGACGGTCGGGAGCAGGTAGCCGCGAAGCACCGGCAGATGCATGGCGAGCAGTATGACGACGATGGCGCCGATCTGTACGACGGTGTTCGCCTTGCCGAGCCAGGAGGGACGAAATTGTCGGAAGCCCGTGACGATGTTGATCGCCGCCGCGCCGACGATGATAAAGACGTCGCGGCTAATGACGGCGGTCGTCACCCAGAAGGGCACGGGCAGGTGCAGGCTGCTGTGCGGCGGCGGGATCGCGTTCTTGCTGATGACGGACGGCAAAGAGAGCGTGATGAACGACGTGACGAGCAGGAGTTTGTCGGCGATGGGGTCGAGGATCGTCCCCAGTTGCGATTTCTGATTGAAGCGCCGCGCGAGCATCCCGTCGAGACCGTCCGTGATCCCGGCGGTAACAAAGACGGCGAGGGCGAGGGCGAAACGCTGGTAGTACAGGAAAATCACGAAGACCGGGATCAGCACCATGCGGATCACGGTCAACAGATTCGGCAGTGTGATGATGCGGGACGACATAACAAGTTCAAAGTTGAAGGTTCAAAGCTCCAAGTTAACTATTCAAGCCCAACTTTGAACTTTGAACCTGTAACTTTGAACTATTGCGCTCGGCGCAGTTCGAGCAGAGCGACTTCCGGCAGGCAGCCGTAGCGGACGGGGAGGACGACCGTGCCCAAGCCCCGCGAGACGTAGATTTGCGTCGCGCCCTGACGACCCAAGCCCCGCAAGAGGCGGCGGCGCGGTCGCCCCGAAGCTGAACGTTCTGATCTCCAGGTGACCTGCCCGCCGTGCGTGTGCCCGCTCAGCATGAGATCGACCCCGGCGCGTGCGGCGCGGCGCAGCGCCAGAGGGTTGTGCGCGAGCAGGAGTTTCATCTCGTCGTCGCGCGAGCCCGCTAAGGCGAGCGGGAGGTCTTCGAGACCGACCATCGTGTCGTCAACGCCCGCGAGCCAGAATGCCGCGCCCGCGCGGTCGGGGTGCTCGAAGCGCATCCCCTCGTTGACCAAAACCTTGATGCCTTCGGCGCGGAAGAGGTCTGTGATGAGCGCGGCGTCCGTCCAGTGGTCATGATTGCCTAAGATCGCATAGACGCCGCAGCGCGCTTCGAGTTTGCCGAGGATTTCGGCGCACGGCGCGGCGTACTCGCGCTCGTGCGAGACGTAATCGCCCGTCAAGGCGACGAGGTCGGGCTTCAAACTGTTGGCGACTTCGACGGCGCGCTCGATCTGCCCCGGCGCGGTGAAAGGTCCGTTGTGTATGTCGGAGAGCTGCACGACGCGCAAACCATCGAGCGCGCGCGGCAGGCGGCGCAAAAGTATCTCGTGACGCTCGACGGCAAGCATCGTCGGCTCGGCGAAGGCGCGCCGCGCCATCTGTAGGAAGCCTGCGGCGAGCGTGCGCAGGCGCGGCGACGTTGGTCGCGGTGCGCCGTAAGCGGCGCGGCGACGACGATCACTCCATCTTTCGACGCTCGGCATAAATTGCTGCTCGGATGATAAGGATTAAGTTTCGCGAGTGCTTTCCCGTCTTGCTCGTTCCCTTCCGTGAAAGCCCGCGCATTATACGAACGAGGGTCTGAAAAGGCAAAGGGCGAAGCTGGTTGCACTAAGATAGAACTACGCCGCAAGAGGATGGCAACAATCAAGCTTACTGCGCGATGATTTCCGTGACTTTAGCCACGATGTAGCCCCTCTTGAGCGAAGGTTTAGTCCAGTATCTGCTGTCGGCACTGTTCTGTCGGTTGTCGCCGAGTAGGAAAAACTCCCCATCAGGAATCTTATAGGGTGCGAACTTTTCTTCTCGCACTAAAGGCACGGTCTGAAATGGTTCACTTAAAACATCGCCGTTCAGAAAAACGCTGCCGTCGCGAATCTCAACGGTCTCGCCACCCATCCCGATAATACGCTCGACGAACGTCGTATCCTTGCCGCTCGACTCTTTCCCACCGTTTGGGTCTTTTATCACTACCATATCGAAACGGCTTACAGGATGGGTTGAGTAATATTCACGATCAATGATGCCGTAATCTCCGGGCTTGATTGTCGGCATCATGTTTTCGGTCGGGAACCTGACAACGTGTCCTGATGCCGAGTGGTAAAATCTTCGCCCCGCTTCGCATCCACACAAAGCTGCAAGCACCGTACAAACTAAAACGAATCTCTTCACGTGAATTGCGTTCCTATCTCAGCGGGAAAAACACAGGGACGAGCAGCATGATGACGACGAAGACGACGACCGTCAGGATCGAGCCGACTTTAACGAAGTCGAAGAAGCGGTAGCGACCCGGCGTGTAGATGAGCACGCACGCCGGCTCTAACGGCGTGAGGAACGAGCACGATGCGGCGTAGGTGATGGCGACGGCGAAGGCACGCGGGTTGAGGCCCAACTGCGTCGCCGTCTGCATGGCGACGGGCAGCACGACGAGCGCCGCCGCCTGATTCGACATCGGCTGCGTCAGAGCGATGGTCAGCACGATGAAGCCGCCCAAGACCGCGAGGTCGCCGTAGCCGCCAAGCACGTGCACGATCATCCCGGCGAGGTACTTGTCAGCGCCCGTCTTCTCCATCGCCGTGCCGAAGCTGATCATGCCGGCGATGAGGACGAGCAGGCGGAAGTCGATCATGTCGTACATCTCGCGCGTGCGCACGGCGCGCGTGGCGAGTAGGACGAGGACGCCGAGGAGCACGGCGACGGCGAGCGGGACGCCGAACGGGTGGAAGACCGAGAGCGTGAGGAAGAGGGCGAAGCCGAGAAGCGCCCACTTCCGCTTCTCCGCGCGCCCGCGCTGCTCCGAGACATCTTCCAAAAGCAGCACGTCGCCCTCGGCGGCTAAGTGTTCAACCTGTGCGCGCCTTCCCTGCACGAGCAGCACGTCGCCGAAGCGCAAACTGACCGTCGAGAGCTTCGACAGGAGCGCGACGCCGTGGCGGTTGATGGCAAGCGCTGTCAGACCGAAGCGCTCGCGGAACTTCGTGCCCTTCAGCGTGCGACCGATCAAACTTGAGCCGCGCAAGATCATCGCCTCGAACAGCTCGATGCCTTCGGTTTCGAGATCGTGGTCGCTCAGCTTGAAGTCGCCTTTGATCTCTATGCCAGCTTCGGTCTTCACCCTCAGGATGTCCTCGACGCGCCCCTGCACGAGCAGCAAATCTCCCGCCTCAATGCGCTCTTCCGGTCGCGGCGCGATGCGACCCTGTCGCCCGCGCAGGATGCCGACGACCGTCAAGTCCATCGCTTGGCTCAGGTTCGCTTCAGCCAAAGTCTGACCGACGAGCCGCGACGTTTCGAGCACGACGACCTCAGACATGTACTCGCGTATGTGGTACTGCTCGGTGAGCGACTCCGCGCCGCCGCGCGAGGGGAGAATGTGCAAGCCGACGACGAGCATATAGATCATGCCGACGGCGACGATGCCGATGCCAACCGGCGTCAGCTCGAACATCGAATAGGGCGGCTGGTTGTACTTGGCGAGCGCGCCGCTCACCGCGAGGTTCGTCGAAGTGCCGATCAAAGTGCACGTGCCGCCGAGGATTGCGCCGAAGGCGAGCGGCATGAGCAGTTTCGACGGCTGAACTTTAGCGCGCGAGGCGATGCCTAAGACGACGGGGACGAACATCGCCGTCGTCGTCGTGTTCTTCATAAACGCCGCGCACGCCGCGCCGACGAACATGATGAGCGTCGCCAGCATGAAGCGGTTCGACCCGGCGGTGCGGTGAAGCCTGCGCCCCACGACATCAACGACGCCGGTCTTGACGAGCCCGCCCGTCAGGATGAAGAGACCGCCGATGGTGATGATGATCTCGTTGCCGAAGCCCGCGAAAGCGTCGCTCGCCGAGAGCGTGTGCGTCAGGACGAGCGCGATGACGAGCAGGATCGTGACGATGTCAATCGGGATGCGCTCCGTCCCGAAAAGGACGAGCGCGACGAGCAGCAGGACGAGGACGGTGACGATCTGGGGAGACACGGTATCGCTTCTGTTATACTCCGGCGCGAAGCATTGAAGATCAAAAACGAGCGACTGCCCGTTTCCCGCGTGAGAAACGCGCCGCCCGCTCGTCCCGAACTGAAAGAGGTGACCTCGCGTGGGTAAGCATCGCATCCTCGTCATCGAAGATCAAGAAGACCTTGCGGAGTTGTACGAGTCCGCGCTCAAGAAGGCTGATTACGAAGTGACGGTCGCCTACACGGGCGAGGAAGGCGTGGCGGAGTTTGCGGCGAAGGGCGCGGACGTCGTGCTGCTGGACATGACGCTGCCAGAGATGCACGGCACGAAAGTTCTCGAAGAGATACGCAACCTCTCGCCGGGCGTGCCCGTCGTCGTCGCCACGGGCGAGACGATGGCAGAGTCGCGCGAGGTCTGCCAACGCCTCGGCGTGCAGGAGTATCTGGCGAAGCCCGTGGACGTGGACGAGCTATTGCGCGCCTGCGAACGCGCGCTGGCGCACCCGGCGACCGATGAGCAGTTCATGGTCGTCACCGTGCGTCTGCCGACGCGCGTGCTCAAAACGCTCACCGACATAGACGAGAACCTGGAGCGCGCCATCACGCGCGTCTGCGACGACTGCGCGACCGAGTTGCAGAAACTTTCGAAGGCGAAAACGCAGAAGGCTTAATCGAAGGCAGCGTGCGGCTGGGAGCGCGGGCATCCTGCCCGCCGTGAGCGCGATAGCGCGAAAAGTAGAAGCGCCACCGATCAAGAAATTTCTTGATCGGTGGCGCAAGCTTTTAAGCGTGCTGCACGCACGCACAGGCTGGGCAAGATGCCCGCGCTCCCAGCGATTACGCTCGACTACTCGAATAGCGACTGCTCAACCACGGTCGCGGCTTTCTTTCCGGTCTGTTTCTTTGCGGCGGCGTGCGGGTGCTGCGCGAGGTGCTCGGCGTTTAAGCCCAGCTCGCGGAGTGACGCGGCGAACTTTGCGGGACCGTGCATCGTGATGATGCGCCGTGCGCCGGACTCTTTCGCGAGGCGGACGAGATCGTCGTAGTCTGCGTGGTCGGAGAGCGGCAAAACTAAATCTACGCCCTTGTACATGTAGGGCGCACTCCGCGACATCGCCCAGCCCGTGAGCATGATCGTGTAACGTCGCTCGATGTTCTGGATCATCGGCTGCTTGCGGCAGCCGGGCGGCGCGATCAAAACATGTCCCCGCACGCGCTCGCGATTATACTTCTCGTACTCGCCCGAAAACTTCACGCCCAGCTCGCGGTAAATCTCCGAGACATTCCAGTTCGAGCCGTGCAGCGTCACGCGGTAGCCGCGCCGGAGCAGTAGCTCCAGAGCCTCCTGACTCTTCCCCAGCGCGTAAGCCAAGACGACTGGCACGCGGTCGTCCGAGAGAGCGCGGTCGCACGCGGCATACAGACGATCAAAGGTCACAACGTCCGCGGGGAAGCGATACTGCGGCTCGCCGAAAGTCGATTCCATGATGAGCGTGTCGCACGGAACGATCACCGCATCCTCCGCCGCGACGTTCGGGCGCAGTTTCACGTCGCCCGTATAGACCAGACGCTCGCCGTCAGCCTCGACGAGAATTTGCGCCGAGCCGAGACAGTGCCCGGCGGGGAAGAAGGTGAGCGCGTAGCGACCGTAGTCGCGCCGCTCGCCGTACCTTTGCGTCGTCACTTCAGTCTCACCGATGCGATGGCGGAAGATGCGCGCGGTCTCAGGCGTCGAGATGATGGCGCGGTGCTCGGCGATGTGATCGGAGTGCGCGTGCGAGATGGCGCAGCGGTCGCGCGCGCCGTCTGCGTCGAGCCACAGATCGAGGTCGGGCAGATAAAGTCCTTCGCGGTATTCGACTCTCAGCAAGACTCAACTCCCTCTCACGCGAGGCGTGCGAAAAACGCGCGCGACTATGAACCACGCGCGCGGCTATAAAATTTCTCGACACAGTTTCGGGAGTAACTGAAGCTATTATAGGTCACGTCTTTGGATGCGCGCCACGGGGCGTTCGCTGCACACGCGGGAAAGGGTCTGAGCTGATGGAGCAGGACGAGCGCGGACTAACAAACCAGAAGAGCCCGACGGAAACTATCGCCGCGACAATGAGCGACGCGGCGCAGGCGGTCTTGCCCGTCGCCGAGCCGTCGCCGCGTCGCCGTCTCATCGAACGCATCATTGCTGCGCGCAAGCTCGTCCGCGCGGAGTACGTGTTCTACGCCGCGTTCGCCGCGTTCGCCGTCCTCGCCGTCTTCGCGCGAGCTTATGCTTACTTCGCCTGGGACGTGCGCGCCACGCTCGCGCTGCAAGCCCTGCCCGTGCCGGGTCTGCTCGCCTTCATGCGCGCCGTCTCGAGCTTCGGCGACAGTTGGCACGGCTGGGCTCTGACCGCGCTTGCGTTGCTCGCCTTCACATTGCGGCGCAGGCGCACGGAGATGTTTGCGCTGCTTCTCTCGGTCGGCGGCGGCGAGATTGTCAATCGCGCCGTGAAGTGGCTCATCGCGCGCCCGCGACCCGTCGCGCCGCTCGTCCGCGTCTCGGGCTACTGGGCGCGAGAGAGTTTCCCTTCCGGGCACGTCACGTTTTACGTCTGCTTCTTCGGCTTCCTCTTCTTCGCCGCTTACGGCGTGCTGCACCGGGGCACGAACGCGCGTCGCGCGAGCCTCGCACTCACGGCGCTACCGGTTCTCTTCATCGGCGCGTCGCGCGTCTATCTCGGCGCACACTGGACGAGCGACGTGCTCGGCGCGTACCTCTTAAGCGGCTTGTGGCTTGCGCTCACCTTACACTTCTACCGGCGTTGGAAGGCGCGCTCGACGTTCCACAAAGAAGAGTCGAAAGAGGCGGGCACGACGACGCGCGGCTGACGCTTCGACGATTAGTGTTCGATGACGACCGTCGTGCCTTGCGGCACGGCGTCGAACAACTCTTTGATGTCTGCGTCGTCGAGCGCGACGCAGCCCCAAGTCCAGTCTGAGGCAGAGCCGCCGCCGTGGATGAAAATCTCGCCGCCGAGCGCGGTGTTCCACGGCGGGCGCAAGTTTCTGTCTAAGGCTTCGACGATGCGGTCGCGCTCCGTCTGTGTAATCAAGTGATCGCGCAGCCCGCGCTCCGCGTCCTCGCGGTTCGGGTAGCTCAAGCCGAGCGAGAGGTAGAACTTGCTCGCCGCGTTTTTAACGCAGACGTAGAACTCGCCTTCCGGCGTGCGACGGTCGCCCTCGCGCTCCTTGTCGTCCACAGAGTTTTTGCCGAGCGCGACACGGTAAGAGCGAACGACGCGACCTTCCGAGTACAACTCCAGACGCCGCTTGCTTTTCGAGACGATTATTTTGGGCTCGACGAGCGGGAGCTTAAGCGGCTCGCGCGTGACTGCGCCCGGCATGGGAGCGTTCGCGGCTTCGTCGTGGGTCGGCTTCACTTGTCTATGCGCGAGCGCCGCGACGAGCAGCGCGGCAGCGGCGACCGACAGGATGGCGATAATCTTCATTACGTGCGCGCCGCAAACTTGGCGACGCGCGTTAGACGCCGCGCATCTCCGTCGGGTTCCGAAACCTTCTCTCTAGTTCGACGGGATGAGCCGCCAGTTGTTCGTCGGCTCTGATGGGACGCTCTTGTGTTGCACAACCCAGTCGATGATCAGGTTGCGTATCTCCTCGCTCGAACGAAAGACTTCGGGCGCGCCCTTGTACATCGCGTAGCCGCCGCCGCCGTTGACGCGGTAGTTGTTCGTCGCGAGGCGTAAGCGTTGCGCGGGGTTTAAGGGCTCGCCGCGAAAGCGCAAATTTTGTATGCGCTGCCCCGTGGGTTTCGTGATGTCGAGATCGTATGAGACGCCTTCGGCGATGTCGAAGTTGTAGCCGGGGATTTGCGGGTTGACGAGTTCGGCAGGCGTCTTGCCCTGAGCGTAAGGCAGGAAATACTCCGCCGAGTGTTCGAGCGCGTCTTTGAGCTGCTGCCCTGTGACTTCGATGACAACGAGCGTGTTCTCGTAGATGTAGAGTCCGGCGATGTCGCGCACCGTGACCGCGCCCTTGGGCAGACGCGCCTGCGGGTTGAAGTTCGCGACCATCGAGACATCAGCTTTCCCCACCTCCATCTGCACGCGCTGGATGAGATCGAGGATCGCCGTGTCGCGAAAACTTGCCTGCGCCGCGGAGAGGTCTGCGGGCGACTCGCCGATGACGCGCGAGAGCCATGCCTGAGTCTCGCGATCATACGGCTCGGCGATCTTCGCGATCTCCGCATCCACTTCCGTGCGATCCGTGACGGGGATGGTGCGCGCGCTCTTCGCCGCCACGCGCCAACGCCCGCGCGCGTCACGCTCAAGATAAACGTCGGCGCGCGCCACGTGCCGCCCCCAACAGTTCGCCTCTGTGAGCAGGACGCCGTTAATCGTGAGATCAGGGATGTCGCGGTGCGTGTGCCCCAGC
>JAVXVR010000001.1:0-5416 GCA_032230165.1 Acidobacteriota bacterium
AACTCGATCCCGGTATGAACATTTAGTGGATCTGATCGTTCTTAGTGAAGGTCGGCAATACCCGGAAGTAATTACCGCAATCAAAAGGATAAGAGGACTTAGGAGGCGCAATAGAACCCTCCCACGCTTTGCACTACTCTGCGCGTGCCTGCTCGCCTTAAGCGTCGCGGCGCGCGCGCAAGACCTGCTCCCGAAGTTCGAGGAGTACGCTCAGGCGACTGCCAAGGCAGACCGCTTCAGCGGCGCGATCCTCATCGCGCGCGACGGCAAGATTTTAATGAGCAAAGGCTACGGCATGGCGGACGTTGAGAACGACGTGCCGAACACGCCGGAGACCAAGTTCCGACTCGGCTCGCTCACCAAGCAGTTCACGTCAGCCTCGATCATGCTCTTGCAGGAGCGCGGCAAGCTCTCTGTGCAGGATTCGATCTGCAAGTACGTCGCGCCGTGCCCCGAAGCGTGGCAGCCCATCACGCTCCATCATTTGCTCTCACACACGGCGGGCGTGCCGAACTTCACCGCCTTCCCCGACTACCAAAAGACCATGCGCGAGCCCGCGCCCGTCGAGAGTCTCATCAATCGCTTTCGCGACCGACCGCTCGACTTCAAGCCCGGCGAGAAGTGGAATTACAGCAACTCCGGCTACGTCCTGCTCGGCTACGTCGTCGAGAAAGTCTCCGGTGGCACTTACGAAAAGTTCGTCCGCGAAAACATCTTCGAGCCCTTGAAGATGTCGAACACGGGCTACGACCACGCGGACGCGATCATCAAGCACCGTGCGCGCGGCTACACGCCCAGAGGCGAGCAGATCGTCAACGCCGCCTACCTCGACATGAGCATCCCCTTCTCGGCGGGCGGGCTCTACTCGACCGTGGGCGACCTCTACCTCTGGGAGCAGGCTCTTTACAGCGAGCGGCTGCTCAAGAAGGCTTCGCTCGACGCCATCTACACGCCCGTCCAACACGATTACGGCTACGGCTGGGGCGTGACGACCGTTTACAACCGCAAGGCTTACGCGCACAGCGGCGGCATCGACGGCTTCGCGACCAACATCATGCGCTTCCCCGAAGATCGCGCGACCGTCATCGTCCTGAGTAACAACGAAGCCGCGCCGTCGAGCCGCATCGCGCGCGATCTCGCCGCCATCGTCTTCGGCGAGAAGTACGAAGTGCCGGTCGAGCGCGTCGTCGTCAAAGTCGATCCGAAGATTTACGACGCCTATGTCGGTGAGTACGAAATGGCACCCGGCTTCGTCTTCACCGTCACGCGCGAGGGCGACCACCTGATGATACAGGCCACGGGGCAGGGTAAGACCGAACTCTTCCCGACCTCCGAGACCAACTTCTTCCCCAAGGTCGTCCGCGCCGACTTCACCTTCGTCAAAGACGCCGAAGGGCGCGTCACGCAGTTGATCCTGAATCAGGGCGGTCGTCAACAGCCCGCGAAGAAGATAAAGTAGCTTTGATTAGAGGTCAGAGGTTAGAGGTCGGAGGTCAGTAAAAGAAAAGGCGCTTTCAACGATACCCGACTTTTGACCGTGCGGCTGATTCCGGGTTCCGAGTTGTTCACTCTTTGCTTTCTGACCTCTGACCTCTAATCTCTGCTTTATGGAACTGACCGTCGGCATCACCGGCGCATCCGGCGCGATCTACGCGCAGCGCACGCTCGTCCATCTCGCGGCGAGCGGCGCGGTCGAGCGCGTCAATCTGATCACTTCCCGCTCGGCGCTCCTCGTCGCGAAGGTTGAGCTGGGCGTGAATTTGAGCGAGGGCGACGTGCGCGCCGCGAATGAATGGCTGGGCTTGCCCGCCGACGCGAAACTGATCCGCTGGCACCGGCTCGACAACATGGCTGCCGTGCCCGCTTCCGGTTCACACCCGCAACCCGGAATGATCGTCGTGCCCTGCTCGATGGGCACGCTCGGCGCGATAGCCAGCGGCGCGGGCACAAACCTCATTCACCGCGCGGCGGACGTGACCTTGAAGGAGGGGCGCAAGCTCGTCGTCGTCCCGCGCGAGACCCCTTACAACGCGATCCACCTGGAGAACATGCTGCGGCTCGCGCGCGCCGGGGCGCGCATACTTCCGGCGAGCCCCGCCTTCTACCACCGACCGCAGACCATCACGGAGATGGTCGATCACCTCGTCTTCCGCATACTCGATCAGTTCAACGTCCCGCACACGCGCGCGACCGCGTGGAAAGAAGAGACGACAGTGACAAGTGACGAGTGACAAGTGACAAGCAAGAGAAAGGTCTGGAGTCTGGAGTCTGGAGTCGAAGCGGATTTAAGACTCCAGACTCCAGACTCCAGACTCTAGACTGTCTTACCTGTCACTGCTTTCAATCTATGAACAGCGAGTGGACGAAAGGCGTGTACACGATTAGCTGCGAGCGGGCGCGGCTTGATCTCGATCTCATACACGATTTTCTGAGCCGCGAGAGCTACTGGGCGCGGGGGCGCAGCCGCGAGCGCGTCGCGCTCTCAATCGAGCACTCGCTGCCCTTTGGTCTCTACAAAGGAGATCAGCAGGTCGGCTTCGCGCGCGTCGTCACGGACTACGCGACGTTCGCGTGGCTCGCCGATGTGTTCGTGTTGGACTCAGAGCGCGGCGCGGGGCTCGGTCTCTGGCTCGTCGAGACCATCATGTCGCACCCGGACTTGCAGAGGATGCGCCGATGGCTCCTCGCCACCCGCGACGCGCAGGAACTCTACCGCCGCTTCGGCTTCAACGATCTCAGCGGCTCAAAGCTCGGCTGGATGGAGAGACTGGACGCGCAGATCGTTTGAGTGAAGAGTTGCGACCGCGGCGCGCTGCGATGATCCGTGCGCTGGCAAAGTGCCACACGCGCGCGCCGCGTGTGGCGATTTGCAAACGGTCGGCGTCGCGCATCGCGCGCGTGGCGGGCTCTTTCGCGTTGGTCTCAACTTTGCATTAGACATTCACCGATCAGGATTTCTCATGGCAACGAAAGTGGCGACACGCAGCAACATCCGCACGACGCTCGAAATGATCAAGATCGAGCACACGCTCTTCGCGCTGCCCTTCGCCCTCCTGGGCGCGGCGCTCGCGGCGCGGGGGTTACCCTCCGCGTGGCAGCTTGCGTGGATCACTGCGGCGATGGTCGGCGCGCGCTCCGCCGCGATGGCTTTCAACCGCATCGCCGACCGCGAGTTGGACGCAGCGAACCCGCGCACACGCTCGCGCGCCATCCCCGCCGGGCTGCTCTCCGTGCGCTTCGCTTGGGCGTTTACGATCTCTGCGGCGGCTCTCTTCTTCCTCGCCTCCGCGATGCTCAACCGCCTGACGCTCCTGCTCTCGCCCGTCGCGCTTGTCTCCGTTTTGCTCTACTCGTACACGAAGCGCTTCACGTCGCTCTCGCACCTCGTGCTCGGCTGGTGTCTCGCGATTGCGCCCACGGGCGCATGGATCGCCGTGCGCGGCGAGGTGGGTAGCCCTACGCCCTTGCTGCTCTCGCTCGTCGTGCTCCTGTGGACTGCCGGCTTCGACGTGCTCTACGCCTGTCAGGATTTCGACTTCGACCGCCGCGCGAACCTGCGCTCGATCCCGGCGCGCGTCGGCGTCCCCGCCGCCCTCTGGCTCGCGCGCGCCCTCCACGCGGGGGCGTTCATTGCGCTCGTCGGGTTATACTTGGCGGTCGGGCTTGGCTGGCTCGCGCTCGCGGGCGTCATCGCCACAGGCGTGCTACTCGTCTATCAACACTCGCTCGTGCGCGCCGACGATCTGTCGCGACTGAACGCCGCGTTTTTTACGACGAACGCCTTCGTCAGCCTGATCCTCTTTGTCACCTTCGGTGGGGCGATGCTGCTCGGCAGATGAACGTGAATTTGAATCTCAGGCTTGAACTTTCAACGATGCGATTTTCACACGATCCGAAACTGAACGACATCGCCGCGCGCGTCGAAGCTGGCGCGCGGCTCTCTTTCGACGAAGGGCTGGCGCTCTTCGCGACCGACGATCTCACCGCGCTCGGCAAACTCGCCGACACGGTGCGGCGTCGCCTGCACGGGCGCACGACCTATTTCAACGTCAACCGCCATTTCAACTACACGAACGTCTGCTACGCCGACTGCAAATTCTGCGGCTTCTACCGCACGCCGCGACAGCCCGACGCCTACACGCACAACGTCGAAGAGGCTTTGAAGATCGCGGGCGAGGCTGTCGGTGAAGGCGCGACCGAGCTGCACATCGTCGGCGGGCTGAACACGAAGCTGCCGTTTAGCTACTACACCGATCTGCTGTCGAGCTTGAAGCGCGCGTATCCGCGCCTGCACCTCAAAGCCTTCACGATGGTCGAGCTGGATCACATGGCTGGCTTCTACAAGATGTCGGACGAAGACGTCATCTCGCAGTTGAAGGACGCCGGGATGGACTCTTGCCCCGGCGGCGGAGCCGAAATTTTCCGCGAGCCGACGCGCTCCACGATCTGCGCGCACAAGACGGACGCCGCGCGCTGGCTCTCGCTCGCAGGGAAAGTCCATGCCGCGGGTTTGAAGACCAACGCGACGATGCTCTACGGTCACATCGAGTCCACTGAGGATCGCGTCGATCATTTAATTCAGTTGCGTGAGCAGCAGGACTTATCGGGCGGCTTCCAGTGCTTCATCCCGCTCGCCTTCTACCCGCCGGGCACGAAACTGTCCGACTTTCCGGGACCTTCCGGCGTTGATTCACTGAAGACGATGGCGGTCTCGCGCCTCCTGCTCGATAATTTCCCGCACGTTAAAGCCTACTGGGTGATGCTCGGCAAGCGGCTCGCGCAGGTCGCGCTCCACTACGGCGCGAACGACCTCGACGGCACGATCACCGAAGGCGGCGAGCTGACCGAGAGCTACTCGGTCGAGTCGAACCATGAAGTGAAGATGAGCAAGGGTGAGATCGCCGCGCTCATCACGGACGCGGGCTTCGAGCCCGTCGAGCGCGACACGCTCTACCACCCGGTCGCGGAGTTGTCAGCAGCCTGATCATGGTTCTAATGTGAGGCACAGGTAGCTAAGTGTTCAAGGCTAAGAACGGCGCAATCGTGGTCTTACTTATCCTGCTATGTGCAGCCGGCGTACCGACCCTTTCACAGTCAAAGACAAACGGGGATGCTCAGGTCGAAGATAAAATTTACACCGTAAAAGAACTCACTCAGAAAGCGCAAATTCTTTCCAGACCAGAGCCAACGTACACGGAAGAGGCACGTAAGAATGACGTGGCCGGAACCGTGCGCGTCCGCATGGTGCTTGCCTCATCCGGCAAAGTAACGAACGTCGCTGCGATAACAAAACTACCGGATGGGTTAACGGAGAAGGCGCTTGAAGCCGCTCGCAAAATCAAGTTCAAGCCCGCGCTCAAGGACGGGCGTCCCGTCTCACAGTACGTCACGATTAATTACAATTTCGACATCTGGT
>JAVXVR010000038.1:0-4332 GCA_032230165.1 Acidobacteriota bacterium
CGGCGACCGACACACAGACGAAAGAGCCGGGCTGGGGTTTCGCGAGTTCGCCGTTGGTAGTCGGCAACATCGTCGTCATCGCCACCGCAGGCACGCTCGCCGCCTACGACCTTGCTACCGGCGCGCCGCGCTGGTTCGGACCGAAAGGCGGCGGTGGCTACAGCTCGCCCCATCGAGTGAAGATAGACGGAGTCACGCAGATTGTGCAGATGTGTGCGCTCGGAGTGATGAGCGTCGCGCCGTCCGATGGCAAGCTGCTCTGGCAGCACCCATTGCCGCCCGACGCACGCATCGTGCAGCCGTCCCTGATCGCGGACGGCGATCTACTCGTCAGCGACGGCGAGGCGAGCGACATGCACCGCATCTCGGTCAAGCACGGAGACGGCGGGTGGACGGTCGCAGAGCGCTGGACTTCCGATGGGCTGAAACCGTACTTCAGCGACTTCGTCGTGCACCGTGGTCATGCCTACGGGTTCGACGCCGACACGCTCGCCTGCATCGACATCGAGGACGGCGCGCGCAAGTGGTCGGGCGGAAGCTACGGCTCCGGTCAGCTCATTCTGCTGCCCGACGAGGACGTGCTGCTGGTGGTATCGGAGCAAGGTGAGTTGGCGCTGGTCAGGGCGGCTCCCGACCGATTCACGGAACTCGCGCGGTTCCCGGCGATCAAGGGCAAGACTTGGAATCACCCGGTGCTGGCTGGCGATGTACTGCTGGTTCGCAACGGCGAGGAGATGGTCGCGTTTCGCGTGTCTCTCGCGAGTCGGTGACGGCGGTCGCCTTCGTTGACATCGCGGGTGTCGCCCAACTCTCATCAAAAGGAGACTGTCGTGACGAATCATGCGAGCGGAACGTTTGAGGTGAAGTTGGCTCCGCAAGTTGATGATAAAGTCGGAGACCCGACCGTGGGTAGAATGTCAATCGACAAGCAGTTCCACGGTAACCTGGAAGCCACCAGCAAGGGACAGATGCTCGCCGTCACGACTGATGTTAAAGGCTCTGCGGGTTACGTCGCGATGGAGCGTGTTGATGGGACGCTCGATGGTCGTAGCGGCACCTTCGCGCTGCAACACAGCGGCACGATGACGCGCGGCGCGGCGCAGCTCTCCGTCGCGGTCGTGCCGGATTCCGGCACGGGTCAACTCATCGGGCTCGCTGGCAAGATGACGATTAACATCGTCGAGGGAAAGCACTTCTACGAGTTCGAGTACACACTCACCCAACCTCACTAAAATCCAACCGACGGCTTCATCGCTGCTGAGTTGAAGCATCAAACCTTCTTCAGCTTCCACCTTCCCCGCTTGAACACGACGACGCTGACGACCGCGAGGAATGATTCAGAGAGCATGAGCGCGAGATAGACGCCGCGCACGCCTAAGCTCGTGTGGCGCGCGAGGAAGTAGGCGAGCGGGATTTGGAAGAACCAGAAGCAGAACAGGTTGAGCAGCGTCGGCGTATAGGTGTCGCCAGCGCCGTTAAACGAGCTTGAGACGACCATACCCCAAGCGTAGAAGACGTAGCCATAGGCGATGTAGCGCAGACAATCAACGCCGTAGGGCACGATTGCAGGGTCGCGTGTGAAGATGTGTATGAGCGGCTCGGCGAAGAAGACGAACACAATCGTCACGCCCGCCAGAAAGCACATGTTCGCAAAGCCCGTCTTCCATACAGACGTTTCGGCACGTTCCGGCTTACCCGCACCGAGGTTTTGCCCAACGAGCGTCGCCGCCGCGTTCGACATGCCCCACGAAGGCAGGATCGCGACGACGATAATCCTGAGCGCGACCGTGTAGCCCGCCACCGCCGCGCTGCCAAACTCCGAGACGAGCCGCACGATGGCGACCCAGCTCGCCGTCGCGATTAAAAACTGGAGCATCCCGCCGAGCGAGATGCGCAAGAGCCGCAGCATCAACTTGAAGTCCGGTCGGAGCTGACTGCGCCGCACGCGGACGCGGCTTCGCCCGCGCGTCAACACCCAGATTTGAAAGAGCACCGCCGTCCCGCGCCCGATGGTCGTCGCTACCGCTGAGCCTGTCACGCCGAGTCGCGGGAAGAACGCGAGACCGAAGATGAAGCAAGGGTCGAGGACGAGATTGATGGCGTTCCCTAGCCACAGCGCGCGCATCGCAATCGAGGCATCGCCCGAGCCGCGAAAGATCGCGTTGTTCAGAAAGAGCAGCATGATCACGACGTTCGCGCCGTAGATGATGCGCGGGTAGCCCGCTCCCGTCGCGACGACGCTCGCGGACGCGCCCATCGCATGGAGCAGCGTCGTCGCGAACGTGAAGCCGAACGCGCCGATCACAAGCGACATGGCGATGCCCAGAAGGATCGACTGCGCCGCCGCGTCGCCCGCCGCTTCCGTGTTCTTCTCACCCGTGCGGCGCGCGATCATCGCCGTCGTCCCCATGCTCAGCCCGATGCAGATGGCGAAGACGATGGTCAGCATAGATTCCGTCAAGCCCACTGTGGCGAGTGCGTCTTGACCGAGCCGCGAGACCCAGAAGGCGTTGACGATGCCGAAGAGAGACTCCATCAACGTCTCCAAGACCATCGGCACGGCGAGCAGGATGATGGCACGACCGATGCTGCCCCGCGTGAAATCCTGCCGCGACGATCCGGCAATCGCCGCGCGCAAAGTGCCCCACAGTCCACGCGCCTGTGCGGGCTCGGCTGAGATGGCGACTTCAGTATCGACAGACTTGTTCAGAGAGTCGTCCATTAAGAAAACTCCGTTCTCGTTCACGCTGTTTACGAAAATGCGCGCGGGAAGTTCTCACGCGACCGTCGGAGCGGGTGCGGCGTATGTGTAGTTGCGCTTCGGGCTCACACGGTCTTCAGTTCTTCCGTGTAGATCGAGACGGCGTAGCGCATCTCTTCGTCGATGTAGAGGTTGATGGAGCGCGCCGCGTCGTGGTAAGCGCCAAAGCGTGTATCACCCGCTTGATAGCGCAACTTGCGGCTGACGTGATCGAGGAGGATGAGTCGCAGGTGAGACGACTCGCGTATGAGATCGCGCGCGCGGTAGCCTTGGCGGAAGCGCGTGTAGGCATGGACGCGTGATTCGCGCGTATTGTCGAGGCGCGGAAGAGCGCGGGAGCGCAGCACTTCGCAAATTTCGTCTATGACGCCGGGGATGTGATCGATGAGCCCGCCTTCGGAGAGATCGCTGTCGGAAGTTATGCCCGTGTCCGCCCGCACCGCTTCAACCCAGAGCCGCACCAACTCAGTGGCGCTCTGCTCAATCAGGTTGGCGATGTCAGGTTGTGCCATGTTCGTACCCGGCGATGGCGCACTTGAAGGGGACGCCGTCCTCCAAGCACTGCTCAAACTCTTTGCCTTGCGTCTGTTTGACGTGCTCAAGGAACCCGTAGATCAGTCGCACCTGCTCGTCGCGAAAACCCAGCCCGTTCAAAAAAGGGTCGCTGCCGCGAAAGGTCAGCGGGTGAGGCACGACGCGAAACTCAAGGTGCGTTGTGTCGTGCAGCTTGTTGATCACGTCGTAGAGGTCTTTGAGAACTGTGAAAGACGTGATCAGACAGTCGTAACTGCCGGAGCCGGCGCGCGTCAGAAGGTACAGGTAGTCCGTGTTGTAGCTGCGGACAAACTTGTCGAAGTCCTCTTGCGTGATCATCTATACCGCTCCCCAAGCTTTCGAGTGACGTTTGAGAGCGGGGGAACGGAAACGACTAACACGACGCCGCGCGAAAGTTTTCGCCCGCGCGAAAGCTAGGGCGACGTTCGTCATGCCGAGCAGAGCAACTGACGGGGAGAGAACAAAATTACCAACAGGGGTCAACCGCATCTTTTTATGCCAACTCGCCGCCGCAAGTCAACCTAAAAGAGAAGGCACACGAGACGCACACTTGAAAAAGCGTCACACCGGCTTGCGACCCGTGTCGCGTCGTGATCAAAATTGTCTTCGGCGGGCGACTGCCCCGACTCCCCTGTGCGACCATGAGGACATTCGCGAGCGACGTTCGCTCCAATGCTACGTCTCTCGACACGAAGATGACCCGCACGACCCTTCTTAGCTTCCTCGCGGACTGCGCCGCGCGCGGCGACCGTCCGGCGCTCGCGCACCGGCGCGGCTTGCGCGTCGTTCGCTGGACTTATGCGCGACTCGCCGCAGAGTCGTATCGCGCGGCGCGCGAGTTGGAAGCGCGCGGCATCTCGCGCGGAGAGCGCGTTATCATGTGGGCGGAGAACAGTCCCGAATGGGTCGCGGCTTTCTTCGGCTGCCTGTTGCGCGGCGCTATCGTCGTCCCGCTCGACGCCGCGAGCGCGCCCGATTTCGCCGCGCGCGTGCAGACACAGGCCGGCGCGAAGCTG
>JAVXVR010000088.1:0-7875 GCA_032230165.1 Acidobacteriota bacterium
ATTGTAGATGGCTGCCGCGACGAAGCGCTAAAGAGGAAGGAAGCGGCAAACTCTATTTATGCGCCGTCGCGGCATTAGACATCAAGCGCGCGCGGCGCGACGCGCGTGGCTCATGCCTATCGCCGCCGGAGCTAATCTTTGAAACTGAACGGGGGAAAACCGAAGAGAAGCCACCCGCCAACGAGCCGACTGGATTCCCGAATTTAGACGCGCGAGCGGTCACAAAAGATGTACGGACGCGGGGAAAGAAAAGGATGAAGGCGGAAGGCGGAAGGATGACAAAAGGGCTGCGAATCAGCCACGCTTTCATCCTTCATCCCTCATCCTTCATCTGAAGTGCTGCCCGATCTGCTCGGTGCCGAACGTGCCGATGCCGTTCAGGCGGAAGCTGAAGACGACGCGGTTCTCTTTACGCAAGCCGAGGTTGTAGAAGAAGTCCTGCACGGTGATGTTGCAGCAATCCCAACTGTAGCCGAGCGTGACGGTAGTGCTCACGAGCGGGCTGTTCTTGCCCGGTCGGTTCTGGAAGTCGAAGAAGACGGACGTGCCGCCGAAGAACCCCTTGTCAGAGCTACCGAAAAAGACGGTCGGACTCCACTGCGCCCCTTTCAGCGTGCCCGCCTCTTTGCCCTGCGCGTCGGCGAAGCGTTGCAGCGACGGCGCGAGCGAGACGGCGCGCGTGTAGTAGAAGGTCGTGAAGACCTGAATGAGATGGCGGTGGGGCGTGTAGCCGAAGCCGATGGCGAGATCGCGCACGCCGAAGCTCGACACGTCGATGTCCGTGCGCACGTCCGCCGTCAGATTGTTGTTCGGGCGGATGCGCGTCTCGACGTTCAAGGGCGAGAAGCGACGCGGCACGCCGCCATAGGTGAAGCCGGAGAAGGTATTGATCGGGTAGAACTGGTTGCGCCTGCCGGGCAGAAGCGCGCCGCCGAAAAATGGATCGAAGAAATATTTTCCGCGCACCGTGATGGACAGAGCCTCGTAGGGCTGGCTCGTGAGCGGCGAGGCTTCGCTCGCGCCCTTCGCGGCGTTCGCGGGCGCGCGCCCGGAAACGTTCTCGGTCGAGCGGCGTGTGAAGAAGCGATTCGTCAAGCCAAACTCGATCTCGTTCGTGTCGGCGAGCGCGTCTATGTAGTCGAAGCGGATGATGCGCTCAGGGTTGCCGACGCCCTCCGCCTTGCGGTAGATGAGGTATGGCTCGATGACGTGGCGGAAGCGCAAGCGTCCGTCCGCGTTGTAGAAGTTCTTGGCGAGCGCGGGCGGGCGCAGGTCGAAATCAAACTCACCGAAGATGCGCGTTACGTCGCGACCGAGGACGAAGCGCGTCAGAGGATCGAGAGAGTTCGAGTAGTAAGTGCCGTCGAGCGTGCCGGTGGCGGTCGCCGTCCAGCCGCCGAAGTTGAAGGGCACGCTGATCTGCGGGTGCACGCGCAGGCGCTGCACGATTGAAGGCGTGATGAGCGGGTTCAAGTTCCCTGCCGCCTGAAACGCCGCGAGATTTTCGACCGTCTCTTTGCGGCTCATCCCCTCAAACCCGCTCTCGAAAGAAAAATAGACGGGCAGCTTTTTGATGAAGTCGAGCGGCGAGGGTCGCTTGTCGAACTGCACGCTCGGCAGTTGGCGGATGCGTATGCGCGTGTTCGGGACTGAGGTCACCTGCGAGCGCGCGATGAAGTTGAAGCTGTAGCTGTCGGTGTTCTTGTTGATGAAGACCTGCGAGCGTTCTTCGGGCGAGATGGCGCGTTGCACGTCGTCGGAGAAGACCTGCCGGAACGCAAGGTTCGACGTGACGTTCACGTCCACGGCGGCGAGAAAGCCGTTCTGAAAATAGTGCACGCCGTTGGCATAGAAGCTCGACCCGCCCTGATCGGGATTCGCCGCGTCAGCCTTTGCGCCGAAGATACGATCCTTGACGGTGTAGAAACCGAAGTAGAGAAACGATCTGGAGTTGGCGCGCGTGCGCACGTCCGCGCCGATGCCTAAGCCCCGCGCCGTGAAGATGTCGTTGCGCAACGTCACGTCCGCCGAGCGACCGAGCGTCTGGTAGTAGGCGTTCGAGATGCGGAAGCCCTTCTTGCCGGAGCCGCTAAAGGTCGGCGTCAAAAAACCCGACGCGCGGTCGTGCTTCTTGATCGAGACGGAGACAAAGGGCAAAGGCAGCACCGGCACGCCCTTGATGCGAAACGCCGGACGCTTGGCGCGCACGCGGTCGTTCAGAGTGATCTCAGCGCGCTTCGCCGTGAAACTCCACTTCGGCGTCTCCTCGTCGCAGGCGGTGATCGTGCCGTTCATGATGATGATGCGGTTGGGCGCGACCTTCTCGATCCGGTCGGCGGTGAAATAGACGATCGTGCCGTCGTCGCTCTGGTTCGTGAAGCCCGTCGAGTTGACGAAGAAGCCGAGCTTCGTGAGCGCGTTGAACTCGGCGCGTGTGCCCGTGATGCGTTGCAGCTCGCCCTGATCGAAGACGACGTTGCCCTCGGCGATGAGTTTCCGCGTCGCCTCGTAGTAGGTCACCTTGTCCGCCTGCAAGCGGTAGATGCCGACGCGCACGTCAACATTCCCTTCGTCAATGAAGACGTGCGCGCCCTTCTCGCCGCTAACAGTCTCCTTCTCCGCGTGAATGTCTACCTCTTCGCCCGCCACGCCGGGCATCCCGGCGACGCTGCGCTTGCGCGGGCGGATCGGCTGGTCTTGTTGTAAGGGATTGACGTTCGGCGTGTCGGTGATCGGGTTCTCTACCTTGCGCACAACCGGGTTCGGCTCCTGTGCGCGCGCCGTCAGCGACGAAGCGAGCAGAACGACGAAGCACACGCAGGCGAGCCACGCCGCACGCCATCGCGCGCACCGCTCAAGCCGACTTGTGAGAGGAAAACTGCCGCCCAAATGAAGAACCCCGACTCGCCCCTGGAAGCGACCGCGCTAGAGAGTTTCCGCGGTCGCGCTTTTCACTCGCAGAGCGCGGCGATGCTAACATGCGCCTTCGAGACGCGACAAGCAAAGGTCGATTCTGACTTGTCCGCCGCCCGTCATCCGCTCGTCAACTTCTTCAGTCGCGCGCGCCACATCGTCTGTCGCGCGGCGGCGGACAACCTTGACGGACGGGCGCGGAGTTGAGCGAGCGCATGAGCCAGCAGCCGAGAGAAAATTTCCGTCTGATGATCGTCGCGGGCGAGACTTCGGGCGACGCGCACGCCGCATCGCTCGTCGCCGCGCTCCGAGAGCTTGCGCCCGAAACGTCTTTCGAGTTCTTCGGCGGGACGCAAGGCGAGATGCGCGCGGCGGGCGTCGAATCCGTCGTCCGCACGGACGAGCTTTCGATCACAGGGCTTGTCGAGATCGCGTCCGCGCTCCCGCGCTTTCTTCGCGCTTACCGCGAGTTGAAGCGCGCAGGCGTTGAGCGCAAGCCCGACGCCGTCGTGCTCGTTGATTTCCCCGACTTCAACCTGCGGCTCGCGCGCTTCTTCCACGCGCGCGGTTTGAAGATCATCTACTACGTGAGCCCGCAGCTCTGGGCTTGGCGCGGCTACCGCGTGCGCAACATTCGCCGCGACGTTGATCTCTTGCTCGCGCTCTTGCCCTTCGAGCCCGCGTGGTACGCGGCGCGCGGTGTCCGGCACGTCGAGTTCGTGGGTCACACACTCGCGACCGAGGTGCGACCTACGGACAACCGCGCGGAGTTCTGCCAACGGCACGGGCTCGACGCGACACGCACGATTATCGCGCTCCTGCCCGGCAGCCGCCGCAAAGAACTCGAACGAATACTGCCGCCGATGCTCGAAGCCGCGAAGATCATTTCACGCGCACACGCCGGAGCGCAGTTCGTCGTCGCGCTCGCGCCCGCGCGCACTGACACGGAAGCCGAACGGATCATCTCTTCGGTCGTCAACTCAAACGACGCCGCGCTTGCGAGTGTCTTGCGCCTCGTGCGGGGCGAGACGCGCGACGCGCTCTCGGCATCGGACGCGGCGGCGGTCGCTTCGGGGACGGCGACGCTCGAAGCCGCTCTCACGCAAACGCCGCTCGTCGTCGTCTATAAAGAATCGAAGATCAACTGGCACGTGCTGGGAAGTCTCATCACGACGGAGCACTACGGTCTCGTCAACCTCGTCGCGGGCGAGCGCGTCGCGGCGGAGTTGATGCAGTACGACTTCACACCCGCCGCCCTCGCGCGCGAACTTATCCACCTGCTCGACCCCGCACACAACGCGCGCACGCGCGCGCGACTCCGCGCCGCGACCGCACGACTCGGCAACAAGAGCGCGTCGCGCCGCGCCGCTGAAGCGATCTTGCGCTCGCTTCGCGAGTGGCGCGCGGGCGTGAGGCGTGAGAGAGGCGCGGAAGAAGATTGAGAGCCCCTGAAAGGGACGAAAGAGTTTGATCTGAGATTTCAAATCTCAAATTTCAGATCGATCTTCTTTCGCCCCTTTCAGGGGCTCTCCCTTATACCTTTGCACTGATCCCACGGCTCACGCCGTGGGCTACAATCTTTCGCCCCTCGCGGGGCTGTCGCAACTCTCTGCCGTCGAACCTTTTTTTTCAGCCCCAGAATTTCCACCACCGCTTAGCGCCCGCCTTCGCGCCGAGTATCTGGCAGCCGACGGCGCGCACGCCCTTGAGCATCCCGCTCTCCGGCGTCAACGGAAAGATGTCGAGGCGCGAATCTTCCGTGAGCAGTTGCGCGAGCTGGCAGTTGACGGCGTGCAAGATTTCTTCCGCCTGCCGCCCGCGCTCGATGACGAGGACGAGGACTTGCGCAGGCTCGCTCATCACGCCCGGCACAAAGCAGTAGGGCAGGTGCGCCTCCACGACGCCCGCAACTTTCGAGAGCATGTCGGCAATCGCCGCCGACTGCGCCACCGGCATCGGATGCGACGGCGCAGCGATCAAAATTTGCGTCCCCGCCTCGATCTCACGCGCTTCCATCTGCACCTCGACCCGCGCGCCAACCGCCCGCCCCGCGCGGCTGAGACTGCGCGCGCTCCGCCTCGTCAACCGCCCGGTCGAATTCATCAGCGCGCTGCGAGCCGACGAGCAGACGCCCGCCGTCCGCCAGCTCGAACTGCACGCCGCGGTTGCCGCTCACGTTGTAAGCCTTGCCGGCGCCGCCGAAGCCGTAGCGTATGCCCCAGCCGCCGTAGTCGGCGAGGGGGCGGTAGGTCACGGCGGCGTGGCTGCGTATCTCCGCGAACGGGATGAGCCGCCGCCGCCAGAGCCACTTGAAGTGCGTCACGACGCCCGCTTCGTTCACCTCCGTCACGAGCCGAACCGAGTAGAGCCATGTGAGTATCGCGACGAACAGCAGGAAGATGGCGACGAGCCCCGCGTCGGGCAGCGGCTTGTTGCCCCACGGTTTGCCGAACAAGATTTGCTGCACGCCGCCGTAAGCGAAGAGCAGGGCGATGGCGATGAGCAGACCCCACAGCCACACTTGTCTGAACCGCTGCACCTCACGGAAATAGACTTTGCCGCTCACGCGCGCATCCTCCCTATCTCAACTTCAAGCCATCTCCGCACGGGCAATCTTTCACGCCCCGCCGTCACTCTTTTCATCGAGCCGCGCCGTGAGTTCTTTGACGAGACGGCGCAGCTCTTTCAGCTCTTCGCGCATCCGCGGCAGGCTGTTGACGTGCGCGTTGATACGCTTGTACTCGTCGAGCGGCTGGATGGGCGTGCCCCACCAGACGCCGGGGCGGACGATCTTGCCCGGCAGCACACCCGCCTGCGATCCGATGACCGCGCCCCTTTGCACGCGCGCGTGATCGCCGAAGCCGACCTGCCCGCCGATCACCGCGTCATCTTCAATGATGGTGCTCCCCGAAATGCCTGTCTGCGCCGCGATGACGACGCGCTCGCCGATCTCGACGTTGTGCCCGACCTGCACGAGGTTGTCGAGCTTCGTACCCTTGCCGATCCGCGTCGTGCCGAGCGCGCCCCTGTCCACGCACGAGCCCGCGCCGATCTCCACTTCGTCCTCAATGACGACTAAGCCGATCTGCGGAAACTTGTGATACGCGCCCCTCTCATCTTTCACGTAGCCGAAGCCGTCCGCGCCGACAATGACGCCCGCGTGCAAGACGACGCGCTCGCCGAGCGTGACGCCGTCGTAGAGCACGACGCCGGGGTGCAGCACGCACTCGCCGCCGACAACAACTCCATCGCCCACGCTCACGCCCGCGAGAATCTGCGTCCCTGCGCCGACGCGCGCGCCCGCGCCCACGACTGCGAACGCGCCGACCGAGACGCCTTCGCCGATCTCTGCGTCGTCGGCGACGAACGCCAACGGGTGTATGCCCGCCGCGCGTTGCTTCGCCGGGTGCAGCAGCTTAGCGACGAGCGCGAAGGCGAGCTTGGGTCGCGCCGCCTCGACGAGCGCCGCGACGCCCGACGCCATCGCGCGCGCATCCCCGCCCGCGCCCTCCGGCACGATCAAACAAGAGGCGCGACACCCGCGCGCGCCCTCCAAGTTTTTACGCTCCTCGACGAACGCGACCGCGCCCTCCTCAGCCGACTCGACGCTGGCGACGCGCCCGACGAGAACCTCGCCGCCGATGACGACGCGCCCGCCGACGAGCGCCGCCAACTCCGCGACTGTCCTTCCAGTGTTCTCTTCAGCCATAGAAAATTTCAGAGCGGCGTACAGAACTGTAGGGACAGGGCTCGTCCCTGCCCGCGGCGACCGCGAGGTCGCTCAACAGATTCGACCACATTCAACATTCATTGATCGCGCGACCTGATTCGCGCTGTCGCGCGGCGGGCAGGGATGAGCCCTGCCCCTACGATTTTGAACCGCGCCCTCGCTTAGTCTTCATCTCCATCCGTCATGCGTCGCGCGGCGCGCGTGAAGCCGCGACGCGAGCCGCGTATGAAGTCGGCGAGATGGCGCGTGTGCTCGTCGTCGAGCGCGTCAATCTCATCGAGCGCGGAGGCTAACGGCAGTCCCGTGCGAAACAAAAGCTGGTAGGCGCGGCGCAGCGCGCGGCGGCTCTCCGTAGAAAATCCCGCGCGACGCAAGCCGATGGTGTTCAGTCCGCGCGCGCGCGCGGGGTTGCCGTCGGTCGTGAAGAACGGCAGCACGTCCTGCACGATCTTCGACTTGCCGCCGACCATGGCGTGGCGACCGAGACGCACGAACTGGTGGCAGCCGACATCGTTCGACAAAAAGACGTGATCCTCGACGCGGATGTGACCGGCGAGCGCCGCGCCGTTGGCGAAGATGTTGTCGTCGCCGACCTCGCAGTTGTGCGCGACGTGGACGCCGATCATCAGGAAGTTGCGATGACCTATGACAGTCGCCGCGCCCTCGCCGCTCGCCCGGTGCAGCGTGACGTACTCGCGTATCAGGTTGTCGTTACCTACACTCAGCCGCGAGTGCTCGCCCGCGAACTTCACGTCCTGTGGCTCGCCGCCCAAACAGGCGTGCTCGAAGACGCGGTTGCGCGCGCCGAGCGTGGTGAACCGTTTTATCACCGCGTGCGCGCCGATTTCACAGTCAGCGCCGATCTCCACCTCGTCCTCGACCACCGCGTAAGCCGCGACGCGCACGCCCTCGCCGAGCCTCGCGCCGTCGCTCACTGCCGCCGTCGGATGAATCTCTCTCATAGCTACCCAGCGTGCAAACTTGCGCGCGGATGGTACATCAAAAGCCGTGACGGGTAACAGGTAACAGGTGACGAGAAGGCAAAAGCACCTTGCCTGTTGCCTGTCACGGTTGACCCATCACGGGCTTAATGTCTTGCCTTTACAAGGGGATGCACGTATCATGCGGGGTCGTCTCGGAACTCACTCGGTTGAAGTGTGTCCGGCGGCGGACGGGTAATATAAGGGTCAATTTCATCAGACCGGGAAGCTCTAAGGTGAGTTCTCTGCGGA
>JAVXVR010000134.1:0-9363 GCA_032230165.1 Acidobacteriota bacterium
AAAAATCTACGCATGATGCTTACTCCCGGACTTCGAAACAATGGTGGGAAATGCTGTGTTGTAGCTAAAAACTTTTGGGGAGCCGGGGCTACTCTTTCCGGCTATGACTCGCTGCTTGAGGTCACAGCCTCGACACACTCTAATCTAACTTGCGAGCCGTCCCCTTGTCAATAAAACCCCGTTCCTCGAATGGCTTAGACGCTTCATAAGCGTCGGCGGTTGGAAAAATTGTCGTAAAAATTGCGGTGACCCACGGCGCGCTCAGGCGACTAAGGAACAAGTGTTTGCGGGAGACCGAAAAGGGCGCGTGCGGAGCGAATTTTTAGGAGCGGTCGCGGCGAGTTTTTGGCTTTGTCGCCGGTTTGCGGTATAAAAACTCCACCGTTGTCGCAGAATCTTTCATGCGGACATTTCGCCCGGCGACGCCCGCGCCGAAATTCGCTCCCGTCCCGGCGACGCCGGGCGTAAAACCTAAGCTTGCCGGAACAGCTCACACTCGAAACGCCAAGCGACGACGCACGCCCACGCACAGGGACGGGCGTTGAGTCGCCCTCAGCCGCGCCCGCGTCCATTGCCTTCGAGCGTGAACGTCTCAAGAGCCGTGAAGAGATCGCCGCGCACTACGACCGCCACGCCGCGCGCCGCGACGCGTGGCGCAGGCGCAACAGCTATTACCACGAGACGCTCGCCCAAATTTGCCGCGCCGTCATCCCGCCGAGTGGTCGCGTCCTTGAACTGGGCAGCGCCACGGGCGATCTCCTCGCCTCGGTCAGCCCCCGTGTGGGCGTCGGCGTTGACTTGAGCCAGCGCATGTGCGAGATCGCGCGGCGTAAATATCCACAGCTTCAGTTCATCAACGCCGACGCCGAAGCGTTGCCGTTCGAGGCGGAGTTCGACTACGTCATCATGTCCGACTTGGTAGGTCACCTCTCCGACGTGTGGGAGACGCTTCGCGGCGTGCGCCGCGTCTGCACTACGGAGACGCGCGTCGTCGTCACCGCTTACAACTTTCTCTGGCAGCCTGTGCTCACAGCAGCCGAACGGCTCGGTCTGAAGATGCCTGAGACGCCGCAGAACTGGCTCGGCTTCGGCGATCTCGAAAATCTGTTCTACCTCGCAGACTTCCACGTCGAAGACGCGGGCACGCTCCTCCTTGTCCCCGCGCGCGTGCCGCTCGTCGCCGACTGGCTCAACCGGCGACTCCCGAAAAATCGCTTCCTCTCAAACTTCGGGCTGCTCAACTACTTCGTCCTGCGACCCGCGACCGAAGCGACGCCACCGGTCGCGCGCGCCGTCTCCGTCGTCGTCCCCTGCCGCAACGAGGTGGGCAACATCGGCGCGTGCGTCGAGCGGGTGCCGCCGCTCGGCGCGCGCACGGAGATCATTTTCGTGGACGGCGATTCGACCGACGGCACGATCGAAGAGATCGAGCGACAGATCGAAGGCTGGCGCGGCGTGAAAGAGATCAAGCTCGTCCATCAAGTCGAGCGCGCGCCGACGAAGCAAGCCGGGCGCGACACTAACACGCGCGCGTCGAACCTGATGTTGAAGCTTGGCAAGGGCGACGCCGTGCGCAAAGGTTTCGCCGCCGCGTCGGGCGACGTGTTGATGATCCTCGACGCGGATTTGACCGTGCCGCCCGAAGACCTGCCGAAGTTCTACGACGCCGTCTCGCGGGGCAAGGGCGAGCTGATTAACGGCACGCGGCTCGTCTATCCGCTCGCTGATCAGTCTATGAAGTCTCTGAACTTCCTCGGTAACAAAATTTTTAGCTGGCTCTTCACGTGGCTGCTCAACCAGCCCATCAAGGACACCCTGTGCGGGACGAAGGTCTTGAGCCGAGACGACTACGAACGCATCGCCGCCAACCGCCGACACTTCGGCGAGTTCGATCCCTTCGGCGACTTCGATCTCCTCTTCGGCGCGTCGCGTCTGGGGATGCGGATCACGGAGCTGCCCGTGCGCTACCGTCGGCGCACGGCGGGCGAATCGAAGGTGAGAGTCCTGCGCCACGGCGTGCTGCTCGCGCGCATGTGCGCGATAGGCTTCTGGCGACTCAAAGCGCAGCCGTGGCTTGCGCGTTTGCGTCGCGACGGGCGCGCGAAAGTTTGACGGGAGCGAATTTCGACTGACGTGAGTTACGCGCTGGGGATCATCTGCTACGGGCGGCACGAGGCGGCGGCTGTCGTCGTCGAATCCGGGCGCGTCGTCGCGGCGGCGGAAGAAGAACGCTTCTCGCGCCGCAAGTTCGATCCCCATTTTCCCGCGCGCGCCATCGAGTTCTGCCTGCGTCAGGCGGGCATCGTTGCAAACGATCTCGCGTCGGTCGGCTACGGCTTCGACCCGCGCCGCAAATTACTCTCGAAGGTGGCTTACACCGCGCGCCGCTTCCCTTCGTCCGCCAAGCTGTTCACTTCAAACTGGCGTCTCGCGCGGCGGATGAGCGGCATCGAGCGCGACCTGCGTGAGCGCGTCGGCTATCGCGGTCGTGTGCTGCGCTTCAACCATCATCTCTGCCACGCCGCGAGCGCGTTCTTTGCGTCGCCCTTCAACGCGGCGGCGATCCTCACACTCGACGGCGCGGGCGACTGGGAATCTGGCTGGTGGGGAAGCGGCAAGGGTACTGACATCGAAGAGACAGGGAGCATTGACTGGCCCCAGTCGCTCGGTCACGTCTATTCCGCTTTCACGGAGTATCTCGGCTTTGAGCCCTTCAGCGACGAGTACAAAGTGATGGGACTCGCGGCTTACGGCGAGCCGCGCTACCTCGACGCGATGTCGGAAATTTTTTGGGCGAGTGGCGACAGCTACCGGGTCAACCTTGACTACTTCAACTTCCAGAACGCGCGACCACCGCGCTTCGGTCGCAAACTCGTCGAACGCTTCGGCGCGCCGCTCTCAAACACGGACGGCGACGTGCCGCAGCACTACCGCGACGTTGCCGCCTCGGCGCAGCGACAGCTTGAGCGCATCGTCTCGCACGTCGCGCGCCGCCTCGTCGAGCGGACGGGGCAGCGCAAGCTCTGTCTCGCGGGCGGCGTGGCGATGAACTCGCTGGCGAACGGCAGACTTTTAAGCGAAGGCATCGCCGAAGAGATTTACGTCCCGCCGTGCGCCTCGGACGCGGGCGTCGCGCTCGGCGCGGCGTACCTCGCGCACCTTGCAGCGACCGGCACGCTTGAACGTCACGAGCTGAAGACCGCCGCGCTCGGACCCGAATACGACGACGCGCAGATTCTCGAAGCGGCGAGCTTGCACAAACTCTCCGCGCGGAAGTTGGACGATCCGGCGCGGGAGGCGGCGCGCATGATCGCCGACGGAAAGATCGTCGGCTGGTTTCAAGGTCGCATGGAGTTTGGTCAGCGCGCGCTCGGCTCTCGCTCGATCCTCGCAGACCCGCGCCGCGCCGCGATGAAAGACGTAGTCAACGCGCGGATCAAGTTTCGCGAACCCTTCCGCCCATTCGCGCCCTCCGTGCTCGCCGAACGCGCCCCGGAATATTTTGAGGACGCCGCCTCGAACCCTTTCATGACGCGCGTCTGCAACGTGCGCGCCCACGCGCGCGAGGTCATCCCCGCCGTCACGCACGTTGACGGGACAGCGCGCGTGCAGACCGTCGAGCGCGCATCACATCCGCTCTACTGGAAACTGATTGACTATTTCCGCGAACTGACCGGCGTCGCCGTCGTCCTCAACACTTCCTTCAACGTCAAAGGTCAGCCCATCGTCAACACGCCCGCCGAGGCGTGCGAGACTTTCCTCCAGACCGCGCTCGACGCGCTCGTCTGCGGCGGCTATCTCATCAACAGATCAGACGCCGACCCGTGAAGCGTTCGCTCTCTCGCGTCTCGCGATCAAGAGCGCGACGAGACAGATAGCGGCGAAGGCTAACGCGCTTACAGACGCGCCGACGCGCAGGCTCGTAGGTGCGAAAGTGAACTCGACCGTATGCTCGCCCGCAGGCACAAAGACGCCCCGCAGCGCATAGTCGGTCTGGTAAATGCGGACTTCGCGCCCGTCGAGCGTTGCGCGCCAGCCCGGATAATAAACGTCGCTCAAGATCAGAAACGAGTCCGCGCCCGCGCGCACTCTCACGAGCATCTTCGTGTCGGACGACTGAGCGACGGTGACTTCATCGTTTACGTCTCGCGCCTCGTTCGTCGCCGCCCCCGTTGTCGCGTTCGGCGCGCTCATGGTCAAGCCACCAGGCGACAGCTCTTCGACTAACGCCGTGCGCGCCGGATCGAAAGCGCGACCGTCGGGCAGTCGCCCTGTCTTGATCGCTTCAAGGATCGACTCGGCAGGTAGCGTCAAGACCTCCGCCGCGAGCCACGCGCGCGGGCGCGCACGCAGATTCTCGTAAACGCTCACGCCGCCCACATCTTCGACGCGCCGCCAGCGCGCCGGATCAATCGCGCGCTCCGACGCTCGGATCAGTGTCGTCTGCCCGTCTGCTTCGTCAAGCAAGCTGATCTTCTTCACGTCCACAGAGCCATGCCCGCCGATCCATTCGAGCCGCAGAGTTTTGACTTCGACCGCGTGGTCGAAGCGCACGCGCGCGACATATGAATGACCCTCGCAAGCTCCTGCGCCGCGCGCGACCGTGAAGCTCGCGAAGACGTGCGCGCGCCGGTGCGCGACCGTCGGGCGCACGTCGTCGCAGTCGTGCGCCCACTCGGAAGTGTCCGCGCCCGCGCGCAGGATTTGCGTCGAGGTCTGTCCCGAATCATCCATCGCTGTGACGCGCAGGACGGGCGCGTCGTCGGTGATCCTTTCGGAGCAAGCCAGCGCGGTGACGAGCGCGACGGAGTCGGCGCGCGCGGGCGAGACGAGAGTAAATTCAGTCGCGTCCGCGTGCGCGTCGCCGCAGCCCGCGCCGAGTGTGACGTTGAGATCGGCTGCCTCCCACGCGATGCCCTGCGCGTTCACCACGCCCGCGTGCGTCATGCCCGCATCTCTCTCTTCGCGCGGCGCGAAGACGTAGCGCACGGCGAAGATGTCGAGGCTACGACTGTCAGCGTCCTGCCACGGCGCGTTGACGTTGCCGTCGTTCGACATGTCGAGCAGACGGCTCGTGCGCGCGAGGATGAGCGCGCTGTAGCCGCCCGCGCTCGGAACTTTCCATAGCGCGGAGACGTTCGGCGGCAAGCCTTCGGGCGCGCTCAGCACGCCGCGCACGGGGAGTATCCTCTGACCCGAACGGCGCAGCTCCGCGCCGTAGCGCAAGGCAGTTGCTGGCGGCGCGAAGGCGCGCGCGTCGGGCGAGACGTAGCGCCACTCGTAGAACCAGCCGAAGCTCGAGAGGTCTGCGAAGAGGACGATGAAGATAAGCGTCTGCCGAGCGCGCGAGTCGGGGCGCGAAGACCAGAGCATGAGCGCAGACGCGGCGGCGACGAAGATGACGACGGGCACAAGCGTCGCAGGGTTGCGCCACGGCAGATAGCTTAAACTCGCGACGCCAGCGCGCGCGGCTTCCGGTTGCAAACGATCCGTCATCGCAAAGAGCGCGACGAAGCAGAACAGGAACGCGGCGGAGAAGAAGAGAACCACGCGGCGGACGAGCGGCGCGCGCGCGAGTCGTCTTTGCACCGCCGCTGTGCCGAGTCCCGCGAGCGCGCTTGCGGCTAAGGCAAACTCGAAGAGGTGGCGCGCGGGCACGCGGAACTTGTTGTAGGCGGGTAGATGGAAGACGAGGCGCGCGAGCGGCGTGGCGTCGCCAGCGGCGAGCACGAGCGCGAGCACGGCGACGCCCGCCCAGAACCACGCGACGCGCTCGCGCCTGTGCGCCGCGAGACCTATGAGCGCGAGCACGAGCGGCAACACGCCGACGTAGATCGTCAACTCGGTCGCGCCCCACCCGCCCACGGGCGGACCCCACACGTCGAAGTAAGGCATCGCATAAAAACTTCCAGGCGAGCCGCCAAAGGCAAACGGGAAGAACAGGCACACGAGATGGCGCGCGGGCAGCGAGAACGAAACGAACTCCGTGAAACTCATCCGCGCACGCTGACCTTGTTCGGTCAGCTCGAAGGTCGGGATGAGCTGCACCGCCGTCGTCGCGACGCCGAGCGCGAGCGACATGAGCATCAAGCCGATCCTTTTCAAGCATCGCGCACGCGGCGACCAACCGAGGATGAGAACGTAGAGCAGCGCGAGACCGAGCGCGTAGACGTAAATCTGGAAATGCCCTGCGAGTCCGGCGCAGCCGACGGCAAGCGTGCCCGCCGCGAACCAGAACGCCGACGCGCGCCGACGCAACTCTTCGAGCGACCAGAAGATCGCGGGAGCCCACGCCGCCGTGTGGACGAGCGAGACGTGACCGAGTTGCGCGACGAGAAAGGCGCTCATGCCGTAGATGAGTCCGCCCGCGAGCGACGCGAAAGTTGAGCGCGTGAGAGAGCGTGTGTAGCCGTAACTGAGCGCGCCCGCGAGCACGTATGCCGAGACGACAAAGGCGTTGTAAGAGCGCGGCACGAGCGAGAAGAGGAGCGCGAGCGGATACCAAGTCATCGCCTGCGGGTCTGCGGCGAGCGGGTAGCCGCCCCACAGCAGAGGCTGCCAGAGCGTGCGCCCCGCGTAGTAGAATGGCGCGTGGAAGTTTGAGCCGTCGCCCGGCGCGAGGAGTTTTCCTGCGAACAGCGCGGGCGAGAAAAAGATCGTGAAGACGACGGAGTAGAAGGCGACGACGGCGACGACGTGCACGATGGCGCGCGTTCGCGCACGCTCGCGCGTCGAAGGTTCGGGCGCGACTGTGCGCGGCGGGGTTTGCGCCTCGTGTGGTCGCTCAGAAATGTCATCGTGCGGTGTCTGCATCTGAAGTTTCGACAGCGGCGATCTCATCAACGCGCGTGTGCGTGAGCCGCGAGCCAGCCGAAGAACGCGGGTCTGTAAGCGAACTCGACGCGGTGCGCGCCCGCCGCGACGCGCACCGACTTGAACGTGCCGAAGAGCGGCTCTACCGGCGCGGCTATGCCGTCAACGCTCGCCTCCCACCCATCGTCTCCGTTGTCGATAAAACTCACGTAGCCTTCCGCCGGCATCTCCACGTCGAGCGCGAGCGTGTCGCCCGTGTACGCGACTGTGCGCGTCGCGCCGCCGAAGCTCGCGGCGTCGTCTAAAAACTCGCGGAGCGTTTCGGCAGAGATGGCGCGCGAGAGGAAGACGCGCCGTCCGTCCGCGACGCCGAGCAGCTTGCGCTTCTCCGCAGGCTCGCGCGCGGCGCGTTCGAGGAACTGCCAGTAGCGACGGAAATACCAGTTCGGCATCACGCCGACGTTGAACGGCGCGTCGGTCGGGATCAACTTCTCCTCTTCGGTGCGCGGCACGTTGAAGGAGTTTTCGATCTCGCGCTCAACGTCGCGCCGCGTCCTCTCGGTCTTCGACGCCGCAACAGTCCACGTCTGCGAGCCGACGGGTCGCGTGTCGAGCACAGAGACGCAGACGAGCGCGACGAGGACGAAGGCGGGAGCGTCACGCCAACGCAGACGCCGCGCCCGCGCGACGAGCAGCACCACGGCGAGCACGGCGAAGGCGACGAAGCCTGTGAGGATGAACCGCGACTCTTTCCCACGCAGGTGCGCGAAGTCGCCGAGCTGCGCCCAGTAAAAGTCGTAGAGCCTGTGCCGGAAGAGGTATAGCTGCGCGCCGAGCGCGACGGCGTAGCACGCGACGAGTGCGACGAGTTGTCGGTTAATAACTGCGCGTCTCTTCGTCTCATCCGTCACGCCGCCCTCCACGCCGAAGACGCGATGCTCGAACGCGGCGTAGGCGATTGCGAGGAGCCACGCGAGGACGGGCACGAGGATGATGTTGAGCCGCCCCCAGACGCGCAGGGAAGCGAAGAGTGGCATGAGCTTGAAGAGCGCGATGAACAGGTACGAACGGCGACCGTAGGTGATGTAGCTGACGACGGCGAACCACGCGAGGAAGAAAAACTTGATCAGTCGCTCCTCATACCACGCCGCTCCGTCAACGTTTGCTACCGGCGCGGCGCGACCGTGTGAAGGATCGCGGCGACCGCCGACGAAGTAGAGGGCGAGCAGCAGGAAGCCGACGAGACCGAAGTAGTACCAGCCTTCGGGCTGCGAGGCGGGCGGGAAGATGAGCGAGCCGACGGTGTGGATGGGGCGAAACTCGTGCCCGGTCGCGTAGTCGAAATCTCCGCCCGCGCGGTTGCTCGTCGCACGCATCACGCGACTCATCTGGTAGATGTACGGCGCGCACAACGCGAGCGCGGCAACTGCCGACGACGCGATGACGGTGAGCGACGCGAAGGCGTTGCTGGTCGGCTGATGCCACAGCCTGCGCCTGAGCGTTGGCACGAAGAAGACGGCGAGGTACGGCGCGACGAGGAAGATCGTGTAATAGACGAAGTAAGGATAGCCGCCCGTCAGATGGCAAACGAGGAAGCAGAAGAGGAGCAGCCCGTAGCGCATCGCGCGTCGCGCGGTCGTGCTGCGGAATACTTGCGTGATGGCGAAGAGTATCCACGGATACCACGCGGCGGTCTGGATCGAGTTGGGGAAGCGCATCGTCTCCGTCACCTTGAAGCTAACGGACATGACGAGCGTCGCGAACAGGACGGCGCGTAAAGATAGCGGCAAAAGTCGTAGCCAGTGGAAGAGTCCGAGCGCGAAGACGGAGATACCGAGGATCGTAAAGATTTGGTGATCGTACTCGGTGTAGCCGCCCGCGAGCCGGTAAAAGATGGCGAGCAGCACGTTCGCCGGATAAAAACTCGCGGGCAGCGGGCTTGCGTAGAAGGGGAAGCCCGCGCCTTCGGACGGCGACCAGAGCGGAAAGTGTAGGCTGGAAAGCTGCGCGAGCAGATAGACTTTGTAGTTGTAGTAAGAGTAACCGAAATCGTTATCAATGGCTGTGTAGCGACCGTCAACCGTGAAGACCTGATTACACAGATAGACGAACGGATAGACAAGGACGCCGAGCGACAGCAACAATTTCTCGCGTCGAGACTTCCGCGCGTAGTCGCCTTCGAGCAGCGCGGAGAACGCGCCGATGATGCGCGAGGCGAGGCTTGGTCGGTGCGACACGGGGCGCGGCGCGCGCTCTTTCCAGATCGGATTTACGGGCGCGACGAAGAGGATGAGCGCGGCGAGCGAGATCAAACTGAGCGCGAGCCCGATGCGGAAGCTGCGCGGTCGGAACTCGAAGCGCACCGTGTGTGATCCTTCGGGCACGAAGACGCCGCGCAAGGCGTAGTCGGTTTGAAAGAGATGCGCCTCACGCCCGTCCACGCTCGCGCGCCAGCCCGGATAATTCGCGTCGCTCGTGACGAGGAAGGACGCAGAGTTCGCCCCGGTCTCAACTTCAAGAACCGAGTCCGAAGCGGCGACGACGCGTGCG
>JAVXVR010000153.1:0-3070 GCA_032230165.1 Acidobacteriota bacterium
CCGGAAGAGGGGAAGGCGAACTAAGACGCGCGTGCCACCTCGCGTAAAAGCCTGCACGGTGTGTTATACTCCGAGGTTAAATTCCCTCAAAAATTTTCACCTATGATCAAAGTTCGGCGGGCGTTTAGGAGTAAGAAGAAAAAGTGAGTAAGACGATTGAGATAATTCCGCTCGGCGGGGTCGGCGAGTTCGGGATGAATTGCATGTCGGTGCGCTACGGCGACGAGATGATCATTCTCGATGCCGGGATGGGCTTCCCCGCGGAGACCGCCTTCGGCGTGGACGTGTGCGTCCCAGACTTCAGCTTCCTCGACGAGTACAAGGACGACATCACGGCAATCGTGCTCACGCACGGACACGAGGATCACCTCGGCGCGCTGCCCTACATCCTCAAACGCTTCAACGTGCCCGTCTATTGCTCGCACTTCACGGCTGGCTTAGCCGAGTCGAAGCTCGAAGAGCACGACTTAACCGCCGACGTGCTGATTCATCGAGTCGAGCCGCGCGAGGTGGTCGAGATTGGCGTCTTCTCGGTCGAGTTCATACGCGTCTCACATTCGCTCGTCGATTGCTTCTCGCTCGCCATCACGACGCCGACCGGCACGATCATCCACACGGGCGACTACAAGGTTGACGAGACGCCCGTTATCGGCGAGCCGATTGACCTGCGCACATTTCGACGCTATGGGCAGGAGGGTGTGCTCGCGCTCCTTTCGGATTCGACGAACGCAACCGTGCCCGGTCGCACGCCTTCGGAGCGCGCCGTTATCCCTGCGTTCCAAGAGATTTTCGCGGAAGCCGAGGGGCGCATCATCGTCGCGGCGTTTGCGTCTTCGATCCACCGCTTGCAGATCGTCTTCGACGTGGCGCAGCAGTTTAACCGCAAGGTCTGCGTGCTCGGTCGCTCGATGTTGAAGAACGTTGAGATCGCCGAAAGGCTCGGCTATCTGGACGTGCACGAGAACGAGATGGTCTCTTTGCCACAGGCGAAGCAGATGCCCGACGACGAGATCGTTTTTCTCGTCACAGGCTCGCAGGGCGAACCGCGCGCCGCGCTCGCGCAACTTGCGACGCAGAGCTACAAGGGCATGAGCGTCGAAGAAGACGACACGGTCGTGCTCTCGGCGCGCATCATCCCCGGCAACGAGCGCGCCATCTCGCGTCTCATCGGCGACATCTACAAGCGCGGCGCGACGATCATTGATGAGAAGCGGCGACTCATACACGTCTCCGGTCACGCCTCGCAGGAAGACATACGCATCCTTACGGAAGCCGTGCGCCCGAAGTTCGTCGTGCCGATCCACGGCGAGTATCGAATGCTCTACCGCCACAAGGAGTTCGTCAAAAATCATCTCGGCTATGCGGACGAAAACATCATCCTCATCGAGAACGGCGACGTGTTGGAGCTTGACGGCGAGCGCGCCACGATCATCGCCAAGCGCGAGGTGAAGCGCACCTTCATAGACGATTCCGGCTTCGAGGAGATCGAGCATGGCACTGTGCGCGAGCGCAAGCAGTTGGCGAACGACGGCGTCATCACGCCGGTCGTCACCATCAACGAGAAGACGGGCAAGCTCGAATCCACGCCGGAGATCGTCACGCGCGGCGTCATCGGCGCGGACGGCACGAACGGCTTCACGCGCGATCTGGAGCGCATCGCCACCCACGCGGTCGAATCGGCGAGCGCGGCGGAGCGCGGCGACCTGAGTCTGTTGAAAGAGCGCGTGCGCGTCGAGCTGAAACGCTTCGTCCAGAAGGAGACGGGCGCGCGCCCGATCATCGTCCCCGTCGTCGTACAAGTCTGAGCCGCGAATCCCAAAAACTCCACAGATGCCAACCTCCGAGCAGCCGACCGTCGAAGAACTGCTCAGCCGCGCGCGGGTCGAAGTCTCGCCCGCGACCTTCGTGCTGGTCGGCTTGCGCCATGAGGAGTGGTCACGCCTGCTTGAAAATCCTGAGCTGAGCCCGCGCCCGGAAGCCGTCCTGATGCTCCTGCGCGACACGCACGAGACGACGCTCCTCGTTGAAGCGGACGACTGGCTCGCAATGCGCCACGCCGCGCGCGACGCGCGAGTCGAGACGGGCTTCCGCCTCGTCACGCTCGACATCGAGCTTGGGTGGAACGTCGTCGGCTTTCTGGCGCGCGTCACGCAGATACTCGCGGAGGCTGGCGTTCCCGTCGGCGCGCTCTCAGCCTTCTCGCGCGATCATCTTTTGATCAAGCAAGACGATTTAGGAACTGCCCTGCGCGTGCTCGGCGCGCACGTCGCGGAGCTTTGTTGAAAACGATGGCGGTTGATTGGTCAAATAAAGTTGCCCTCATCACGGGCGCGTCGAGCGGCATCGGTCGCTCGCTCGCGGTCGAGCTGGGAAAGCGCGGCGCGTCGCTGGGTCTCCTCGCGCGTCGCGCGGAGTCTCTGCAAGAAGTCGCGCGCGAGGCTGAGGCGGCTGGCGGTCGCGCGCTCGCGCTCCCGGCGGATGTGACGAATGCCGGAGAGGTGCGCGCGGCGGCGGTTACCTTGCGCGAGAAGTTCGGCGCGGTTGATGTGCTCGTGGCGAACGCCGGCATCGGCGTGCTCACAGACGATCCGGCGCGACTCGGCGAACAAGTGGCGGAGACGATTGAGATCAACTTGATCGGCGCGGCGAACAGCGCGGCAGCGGTGCTGCCCGCAATGATCGCGCGCGGCGAGGGACATCTGGTCGCGATCTCAAGCCTCGCGAGTTATCGCGGCTTGCCGAAATCGGGCGCGTACTGCGCGAGCAAGGCGGCGTTGAACGCGCTCTTCGAGAGCTTGCGCCTCGATCTGAAAGACACGGGCGTCGCGGTGACGATCATCAAGCCCGGCTTCATCAAGACGCCGCTTACGGCAGGACGCGAAGCGCAGATGCCTTTCCTCCTCGAACTAGACGACGCGACGCGCCGCATCCTTCGCGCCATCGAAGCGCGACGCACGTCTTATGCTTTCCCGTGGCAACTCGCCTCAATCGTCCGTCTCGGTCGGCTCATGCCCGACGCGCTCTACGACCGTATCGCCCTGCGCAACTCGTTTCGAGAATGAAGCACTCA
>JAVXVR010000175.1:0-5286 GCA_032230165.1 Acidobacteriota bacterium
ATGGACGATTTGAGCGAAGCGATGGCGCTCACGTAAGACTTCTCGACGGGCAGCAACGCTGCGTCAGGGGCATTCCCGTTCTTCGCTCTCCCTGCCGGGTTCGGAGTCGCCGGGCGCGGGAATTTCGCCGGGATGACGCCCGCACGCCCGCCTGTCTTCGGCGTGGAAGTATCGTTGCGGTCAGTCACATCACTATTTTTCTCGGTGCTCGCGCCGCTTCCGTTTTCGAGTGCACCGCCTTGCTTATTCTCAGGTGATCTGACCGACGCGGTCTCGTTCACAGTTGGCTGAACGCTCTTCGGCGTGCTCGCCTGCGGGCGGAAGATGTAGAAGATGGTCGCGAGCAGAACGGCGGCGACAGCGAAACTCGCGAACGCTGTCGCCTGTCGCGGCACGAACGCGAACGGCGCGGCGAGCGACGAAGCGAACGCGCGCAGGCGTTCGACCGTTGAAGTCGAAGTGACGGGCACGGCGGCGCGTGCCGTCTGCATCTCGGCGATTCTTGCTTCGATCCCTGCGCGCAGACGCTTGGTCGGCACGCTCAAAGCCTCGCCCGCGCCGAAGGCGGTCGCGAACATGGCGAACTCGTGCGCCGCCTCGCGCGCCGCGCCCGCGCACGGCTCGCACACCGCGAGGTGCGCCGCCGCCTCGCCCGCGCGTTCAGGCGCAAGCTCGCCGTCGAGGTAAGCCTGCAAAGTCGCTTCGTCGAAGCAATTGCTCATCGTCCTCCTCCGACCTTCCCGTAAACCCTTGCAAACTCTTTACGCCCGCGCGCGATCAAACTCCCGACGTAACTTTCATTCACCGAGACCGCCGCCGCGATCTCTCGGTAGGAGAGTCCCTGCTGCTTCAACAGTAAACAACTCCGCATCGGTTCGTCGATCTTCGCGAGCGCGCGCCGCGCCTCTTCGATCTCTCTGCGTCGCTCGAAGTCTGTCTCGACCGACTCGCTCGCGCCCTCGAAGCCGATTGTCTGCTTGGCGAACTCGTCGTCGCGCGCACCAGCGCGAGTGCGCGTGCGTACCGTATTGTAGGAGAGATTGATCGCGACGCGCAGCAGCCACGGGCGTAAAAGTTCGCCCTGCGGCACGGTTTCGAGGTTGTTGTAGAGCCTCAAGAAGACCTCCTGCGTCACGTCCTCCGCGAGTCCGGCATCGCGCAGCAGTCCGTAGGCTGCGCTGTAAACCGCGCGGTGATGAAGCATGAAAGCCTCATCGAAATCGGGCGGGGAGACCGGAGCCGCCGTTGCCTGCGCCGGGGTCTGCGCAGCCCCTGTCATCGCTTGGGCTCCATACATCTTCCTCGTTCCCATCCTGTTAACACCGCCGGCGGCGCGTTTGTGGCATAAATTAATGCGAAAACGATGTGGAATCGGGATCGCGACACGAAAAACGCGCCTGACCGAACGGAAAAGTGCCGACGCCGATTGTCCAACCGACGGTGTGCGTGTATTTTTATGCTCCGGCGACGCTTCGACGATTCTCCCCGCACGCGCCGGATGAGAATTCTTACGGCACGACTCCGACCCAAGTTTCCGAGAAGATGGACAACCAACTGAACCCCGCCGCACGTCGCGCGCGCGCGACTCAAACAACAGAGACGACCAGCGATGCGGGCACGACCGACGCGCTCCACAACAGCCCCTTCATGCGCGCCTGCCGACGCGAGAGCGTGCCCTACACGCCCGTCTGGTTGATGCGACAGGCTGGTCGCTACATGAAGGAATACCGCGACGTGCGCGCCCGCTACGGCTTCCTCGAAATGTGCAAGACGCCGGAGGTCGCGGCGGAAGTGACGGTTTACGCCGCGCACCGCCTGAACGTGGACGCGGCGATCATCTTCGCAGACATCCTGCTCATCCTCGAACCGTTGGGGCTCGATCTCGAATTCGCCAAGGGCGAGGGTCCCGTCATACACAACCCCGTGCGCACATCAAGCGACGTTGACCGCGTGCGCGAGGTCGAATCGCCTGAGTTGCTCGCCTCACTCGACTACGTCATGCAGGCGATCCGCGTCGCGCGCCGCGAACTCAAGCCCGATCTGCCCCTGATCGGCTTCTGCGGCGCGCCTTTTACGCTCGCCTCTTACATCTGCGAGGGCGGCGGATCAAAAAATTACATCACGACCAAGCGGCTGATGTATAATGATCCTGGCGCGTGGCACGAGCTGATGTCGCGTATCGCGCGCGCCCTTGCCCTCTACCTCAACGCACAGATTGACGCGGGCGCACAGGCGGTGCAGCTCTTCGACTCCTGGGTCGGCTGCCTCTCGCCCGCAGACTACCGCGAGTACGTGCTCCCACACACACGCGCGGTCATTGAAAGCGTCAAGCCCAATGTTCCCGTCATACATTTCGGGACGGGCACGGCGACGCTCCTCGAACTCATACGCGAGGCGGGCGGCGACGTCATAGGCTTTGACTGGCGCGTGGAGTTTGACGAAGCCTGGGCGCGCGTCGGCTACGACACAGCGGCGATGGGTAACCTCGATCCCGTCTCGCTCTTCGCGAACGTCGAGCACGTCCGGAGTGAAGCGAAGAGAATCTTAGACGCGGCTGCGGGTCGCAACGGTCACGTCTTCAACCTCGGTCACGGCATTCTCCCCGAAACGCCAGTCGAGACGGTCGTCGCACTTGTTGATGCCGTGCACGAGATGAGCCAGCGGTAAGTCAAGGAACAAAATTTAGGAAAGAGAGATTCCCCCGATGCTTTTGAGAGCTATTCCCCTGCGGCTCGCCCTGTCCGCCTGTCTGCTACTTTCTCTCACCATTCACACCGCAGCCTCCGGTGGCTGCAAGCCGACGATTGACAAGAAGAACGTCATGGTCGAGCTACAGATCGAAGGCTTCAACAACAACCGCAAACTCGTCTTCGTCATCCCCGTCAACGCGAAGAAGCCTGTGACAGGCAGCGGCACGGGCACGATCCAAGCGCAGCCCGGTCGCATGCCCGCCAGCTTCTCTTACGGCGTGGACATCGCCGAGGAGCGCGGGAACGGCGCGGTCGTCGAGTTGTCGGTCGTCGCCACGACCGACGCGGGCGCAGTACGCACGCTCAAGCGCACGGTCTTCGTTCCGCACGAAGAGATCGTCGAGCAGATGTACTTAGGCGGCGTCAACATGAAGGCGTACTTCAAGATGAAGCCCGTCACCTGCCACGATATCCAATCCGAGTAGCGCGCGGCGCGCGCAAGCTGCTACGCTAGGCGCGCATGAGCGAGCCATACGACGCACTGCTCGTCGTCTCCTTCGGCGGACCCGAAGGGATGGACGAGGTGTTGCCCTTCCTCGAAAACGTCTTGCGCGGACGCAACGTCCCGCGCGAGCGTCTGCTTTTGGTCGCGCATCACTACGAGCTGTTCGACGGCGTCAGCCCCATCAACGAACAGAACCGGCGACTCATCAACGCTCTGCGCGCGGAACTTGACGCGCACAATATCCGGCTCCCGATCTACTGGGGCAATCGCAACTGGCATCCTTTCCTCGCCGACGCGCTGCGTGAGATGCGTGACGACGGCATCAAACGCGCCCTCGCCTTCGTTACCTCCGCTTACAACTCCTATTCGGGCTGCCGACAGTACCGCGAAAACATCGAACGCGCCCGCACAGAGGTGGGCGAAGACGCGCCGCGCGTCGAAAAGCTGCGCGCGTTCTACAACCATCCGGGCTTCGTCGAGCCGAACGTCGAGAACTTAAAATCCGCGCTGGCTCAAATTCCCGTGGAGCGACACGACGCCGCGCGCGTCGCCTTCACGGCGCACAGCATCCCTGCTTCGATGGCTGCGGGCTGCGACTACGAAGCTCAGTTGCTCGAAACTTGTCGGCTCGTCGCCACAGGCGCGGGTGCAAAGAATTGGCGTTTAGTCTTTCAAAGTCGCAGCGGCTCGCCCGCGCAACCGTGGCTTGAGCCAGACATCTGCGATCACCTGCGCGAGTTAAACAACGAAGGCACGCACGACGTTGTCGTCCATCCCGTCGGCTTCATCTCCGACCACATGGAGGTGCTCTACGATCTCGACACAGAGGCGCGCGCAATAGCCACGGAGATCGGTATCAACATGATCCGAGCGGCAACGGTCGGCACGCACCCCGCGTTCGTCTCTATGATCCGCGAGCTGATCTTAGAGCGCACGAGCGAGGGCGCACTGCGTCGCGCGCTCGGCACGCGCGGCGCGAGTCACGACGTGTGCGCCACCGATTGTTGTCTGCCCGGCACGATGCGTCCCGCGCCGCGCGCCGCGACGCACGACGACACCTCAGCCGCCCTGAATGAGCGAGCAGCCAACTAGCACGCGCCGCGTCGTTGTCATCGGCGGGGGAGTGAGCGGTCTCGCCGCCGCGCACAGACTCTCCACGCGCGCCGCAACCTCTTCCCAACAACTCGAAGTCCTCTTGCTCGAAGCGTCGCCGCGCACGGGCGGCACGGTTCGCACGCAACGCCGCGAAGGCTTCCTCCTCGAAGCCGGTCCCGACTCGTTCATCTCCGAAAAACCCGAAGCCGTTGCGCTCGCGAAAGAGATCGGACTCGAATCTCATCTCATCGGCACAAACGACACGCACCGCCGCGCCTTCATCGTGCGCGACGGGCGTCTGCGCCCCGTGCCCGAAGGTTTTCAGTTGCTCGCGCCTTCGCGCCTGCTGCCGTTCATGACTTCAAGCATCGTGAGCTTGCGCGGCAAGGCGCGCATCGCGCTTGAGATATTTTTGCCGCGCCGCGCCGAAGACGGCGCAGACGAAAGCCTTGCCGCGTTTGTCCGAAGGCGTTTCGGGCGCGAGGCTCTGGAGCGCATCGCGCAGCCACTCGTCGGCGGCATCTACACGGCAGACCCGGAACAACTTTCTTTGCGAGCCACGATGCCGCGCTTCATCGAGATGGAGCGCGCGTCGGGCAGCGTCACGCGCGCCATGTTGAAAGCTCGTCGCGCCGCGTCGAAGCGTGCGAGTAACGGCGCGCCGGGCAGCGATCACTCGCGCGGCACGAGCGGCGCACGTTACAGTCTGTTTCTCACGTTCGATGGAGGCATGCAGGTGCTCACAGACCGTCTCGCAGCGCTGCTCCCGCACGAAGCCTTGAGAGTCAACACGCGTGTCGAGGCGATCAGCTTCGACGAAGCCGCGCGCGTGTGGCGTCTGCGCGTCGGCTCGAATGAAGTGGTGACGGCAGATGCACTCTGCCTTGCGCTGCCCGCCTACGCCTCCGCCGAGCTTCTCCGCGCCACGGACGACGCGCTCGCCTCAGAACTCGACGCCATCCCTTATGCCTCGACCGCCACCGTCAACTTAGCCTT
>JAVXVR010000215.1:0-2539 GCA_032230165.1 Acidobacteriota bacterium
TCCCGAACCAGCCGGGCAGACCTGAGCCGCCGCGCGCCATGTTTCTCGTCTTCGCCGTGTTCTTCTTTGTCATCCAGTCGATCTTCGCCCTGCCTTCTTTCGTCGCCGCTTACGCGGTGCTCAAGCGTAAGAGTTGGGCGCGGATCAGCGGCATCGTCGCCGCCGTGCTCTCGGCGATGAGCGTGCCCGTCGGCACAGCCGCGTGCATCTACGCACTCTGGTTCTTCTTCGGGGAGAACTGGAAAGAGGTCTATGAGCCAGCGTCGTATCAGGGCGGTGCGCGCGCGCAGTTGTCGGGTGCGGGCGATGCCGCAACTTGGACGGTGAATCAACACTCGGAGGCGTCGAGGAACTACGCGCCGCCCCCGCCGCCTGACTGGCGTTAAAGAATTTCGGTCTCGTGTGCAATGGAAGAGCGTCTGCAAAAATTGATCGCGGCGGCGGGTCTCGCCTCGCGCCGAGCCGCCGAGGAGTTGATCGCGGCGGGTGAAGTGACAGTCAACGGACAGGTCGTGACCGAGCCCGGCACGAAGGCTGACCCCGCGCGCGATCACATCAAGGTGCGCGGACGCCTGATCAACCCTCTGCTCAAAGAGCGCGAGAAGGTTTACGTGCTGCTCAACAAGCCGAAGGGATTCCTTGCGAGCCTGTCCGACCCGGAAGGTCGCCCGCTCGTCGCGGAACTCGTGCCCGCTGCGCTCGGTCGCCTCCACCCGGTCGGTCGGCTCGACTTCAACACCGAAGGTCTCATCATCCTGACGAACGACGGCGAGCTGACGAACTACGTCACGGCGGCGCGCAATCAGGTGCAGAAAATTTACGAGGCGAAGGTGAAGGGCATCCCCGCGGACTCGGCGATTGAGCGTCTGCGGCGCGGGATCGTTTTAGACGAAGGCGTGAGAACCGCGCCCGCGCAAATTGAGCGTGCGGGCGTGACCGATAAGAACGCGTGGTTCGAGATCGTGTTGCACGAGGGGCGCAACCAGCAGATCAGGCGCATGTTCGACGCCATCGGTCATTCGGTCGTCAAGCTGCGCCGCGTCCAGATCGGTCGCATACGCGACGAGCGACTCAAGCCCGGCGTGTGGCGCATGCTCACGCCCGCCGAAGTGTCGAGCCTGAAAAAAGGTGCGTCGAAGGGCGGACAGAAAAAGGAAACGCGCGGCAAGCGGGGCGGAGAGTCGCCACGTGAGTCGAGGAAAAAACCTCAGCGCGGGGCGGCGAAAGCGCGCGGCGCAGGTCACGTTCGGGGCTGAAGTTAAGTTACAATAAAAGGTCAGGCGAGCAGCGACAAAAGTCTGTTGGGTCGGTCTGTCACTGTTCGCCTTTTTTGCGCGCGGACGATCAGGGGGTTTTTAAGCTCACGCGATGAACTTCGACTTAAACGAAGAGCAGCAACAGGTGAAGATGAGCGTGCGCGAGTTCGCCGAGGGCGAGATCGCGCAGCACGTCCGCGAGTGGGACGAGACGCAGCACTTCCCATCGGAGCTTCTCCCGAAACTCGCCGCGCAGGGCTTGATGGGCGTCATCTTTCCCGAAGAGTACGGCGGCGCGGGGATGGGCTACGTCGAGTACGCGACGATCATCGAGGAGCTGTCGCGCGTGGACGGCTCGGTCGGCATCTCCGTGGCAGCGCACAATTCGCTCTGCTCGAACCACATCTACATGTTCGGCACGGAGGAGCAGAAGCAAAAATATCTCGTGCCGCTGGCGCAGGGGCAGAAGCTCGGCGCGTGGGGACTGACCGAGCCGCAAGCGGGATCGGACGCTTCGGGCACGCGCACGACAGCCGTCAGGCGCGACGGCGGCTGGGTAGTTAACGGCGCGAAGAATTTCATCACGCACGCCATCCACGGCGACACCTGCGTTGCGATGGCCTCGACCGACCGCGCCATGCGCTCGAAGGGCATCACGGCCTTCATCTTCGAGAAGGGGACGCCCGGCTACGGCCCCGGCAAGAAGGAGGACAAGCTCGGCCTGCGCGCCTCCGAGACGGCGAGCGTCATCTTCGAGGACTGCGTGGTGCCCGACGAGAACCGCCTCGGGGGTGAGGGGCTCGGCTTCATCCACTCGATGCAGGTCCTGGACGGCGGGCGCATCTCCATCGCCGCGCTCGCGCTCGGCATCGCGCAGGGCGCGTTCGAGTCGGCCGTGAAGTACTCGAAGGAGCGCCAGCAGTTCGGCCAGCCCATCTCGAACTTTCAGGCCATCCAGTTCAAGCTCGCCGACATGGCGACGCAGCTTGAGGCCGCGCGCCTGCTGACCTACCGCGCCGCCGCGCTGAAGGACGCCGGGCGCAAGACGACGAAGGAGTCCTCGATGGCGAAGCTCTACGCCTCCGAGGTCGCCGTCAAGGTCAGCGAAGAGGCCATCCAGATTCACGGCGGCTACGGCTACACGAAAGACTATCCGCCCGAAAAATACTGGCGCGATTCCAAGCTCTGCACCATCGGCGAAGGCACCTCGGAAATTCAGCGCATCATCATCGCGCGAGAGCTATTAAAACAGTGATGAGTGATGAGTGACGAGTTGAAAACTT
>JAVXVR010000154.1:0-6282 GCA_032230165.1 Acidobacteriota bacterium
GAGGCGGGCTCAGCCTCGTAGCGGTCGAGCCAGAGGACAAGCGCGAGATAGACTGGAACGGGAAGCGTCGCCAGCGTGAAGCCGATGAGCAGTGGCACCAAGCCGGTTTCGAGACCGAAGAGGAGAAGGATGACGAGCGCGAGCAGCAGCGCGACGATAACGGCGGCTGAGATGAGCAGCCAGCGCACGACGCCGCCACGCCGCCCCGAGGCGCGCGGCGCAAAGGGCGGCGCGAGGATGTTGCTGTTCAACTCCTTCATTGAAAAAGTTCTGACGCGGTCGTCGCCCCCATCTGCCGCGACGAAAGATTCGCGTGAAGATTCAACCTCAGTCTGACAACACAGCCCACGCGATGAAACACAGGACGAGGACGAGGAGCAGCAAGGTAACGACGATCCACGCGCGTCTGCCGAAGAATCCTCGCCGCGCCGTCGCGCCTGCCAGCGCGGAGTTTGAGTCTCTCGCTTGTGCCATCTCGGCTGGTGCGACCGGGTGCGCCTCGAAGCGCGAGGGCGCGGCTGGCTCGGCGCTACGAGTTTGCGGCGGCGCGATGATGGTCTTGCTAAATTCGGGCGTCAGCTCTTCCGCCTCGGCGCGCGCTGCGTTCATCTGCGCGCCGCAGTTAAAGCAGAACGCCTTATCCTCCCTGACAGAAGCGCCGCACCTCGGACAAATCGCCATGCGAAAAAACTCCCTACGTCGTCGCCCGCGCCGAATGCGCGGCAAGTATAGCGACATTATCGCGCCGCTTCCAATTTTGCCCGGACGCGCACCCGAAGGTGAGAGTTTTTTTTCAGTTGCGGCGCGCCAGACCGTGCGCCGCAACTGCGCCATGTGCCGACGTAGCAGGCTGTTGACAGACCGGGTTGAAAAGGCGACTATTGATTTCCTTTTGGCTCAGCCGCGTCGGCTCTTCTTCGTCGCATCCCGCGCCAGCCACGCGCGCATCTGAAGCCGCCCGTCGGTTAAGTTAAAGCTCAAACCTTCTGCCCGGAGATTCCGCTTGCAGAGCAACTCAGCAGACTACGTCGAGACTGATGCGCGCCCCGGCGCACGTGCGGGTGGAGCGCGTTCGGGTTCGCGCCGCACCGCGCGCCGCCCGCGTGTGCCCTCAATGGCGAGCTACCTGCTGACGACCGTGCTGCTCGCCGCCGCGTTCTTCTACGGCGCGTGGTGGCTCTTCGAGGCAGGAGGCGAAGAGTCGCCGTGGCTTCAGGCGGCGGTCGCGGCAAGCGTCGTCGTGCTCGTCTCGGTCGCCGCGCGCGAGGTGGTGATGCGCCGCGCGTGGTTGCGCTATACACGCGAGCTGGAGATCGAGATGGGGGGCAGGGAAACGGTCGCCGCCGCCGCCGCCGCGCCGCCGCGCAGCGCGAGTCACAAAGCCGGTGTACATACGACGGCGGCTTCCCTGCGCGCGCTGCAACAGCGTCTGACGGCGGCGGAGGAGACGGGCGCGCGCCAGCCGGAGGCTCACCTTGAAGCCTACAGACTTTGCGAACAGTACCTCGCCAACGCGGAGGAGTCGATCCGCTCGTCGCGCACGCCGGTCGAGGTGCGCGTGGCGCTGCGCGCCGGGCAGAAGCGCGTGCGCGAGTCGCAGAAGCACCATCTGCTCACGTGGGCGCGCGGCGAGGCGCAGCGTCTGACACACGAGGCACAGCGGCGCGCGAGCGTCTCCGCCAAGATCGAGACGGCGATGCGCGCCGTCGAGGTCATTGATGAAGCGTTGCAGCTCTACCCGCAGGAGCAGGAGTTGAAGGATTCGGCGGTCGCCGTGCGCAACTTCATCGCATCGGTGAAGGTGGCGCACTGGGTCGAACTGGCGGAGCGTGCTTCGTTCCGTGGTCGCTACACCCGCGCCATCGCGCGCTACCGCGACTCGCTCTTCTACCTCTCGCGCGCCGAGATGAGCGACGACGCGCGCGACGCAGCCGCCGTTCGCATCAACCGCGAGATCGAGATGCTGCGCGCGCGGATCGCGACGGGCGAGCTGGTGGAGGAAAGAAGCACGCCCCGCCGTCGCAAAGCGAAGAAGACTGAGACGGGAAAGGCGCGCGCGCCCAAGCCGTGAGCCCTCCGGCTGATTGCCGCCCCGCCTCGCCTGTGCGAAAATCTAGCCCGTCGGACATGCGCACGCAGACCGAACCGCACGCCGCGGTCTTTGCCGGTCTGAGCCGCAAGGCGGCAACTCCCAAACGGCTGACGGGGCGCAGGCGAAAAGTCGCGGCGCGAGAACTTTAAGTTAAAGTCCGGGCAGCTTTCCGCGCACACGCGCGCATCAATTGTAGTTTGCATGTGCCGCCGACTTCCGGCGCGCTTGCCTCGCAGACGGTTTCGCCTAGACAGGAAGTAAGTAAAGATGAAAACTCTGAAAGCCTTCTTCGCCCTCGTCCTCATCTGCTCGACCGTCGCGCTGCCGCTGCGCGCACAGCAAAAGTCTTCCGACAAACAGCCGCCGCCGCAGAAGCAGAGCGCGACACCTCCGCCCGTCGTCGAGTCCATGCCTGTCGCGACGCCGGTCAGCACCATCGCTCTCAAAGAGTCGGTGACTTATACGGAGAAGCGCGACTACCTGTTGGGACCGAGCGACCTCTTGGAGTTGAAAGTCTTCAACGATCCGCAGTTCAACAGCGACTTGGAGGTCGATCCGGACGGCAACATCGTCGTGCCCTTCGTCGATCAGCCCATCCGCGCGCAGTGTCGCAACGTCAACGCCGTGCGCAAGGACGTGACCACCGCGCTCAGCCGATTCCTCAAAGAGCCGCGGGTTTACATGCGAATTAAGGAGCAGAATAGCCACAAGCCCGTGCTTGTCTATGGCGCGGTGCGTACCTTTACGAAGTCGGATATGCGTCGCCCGGTGCGGCTACTCGAACTCATCTCCAACAGCGGCGGCGTGACCGAGCAACAGAGCGGCACGATCCAGATCATGCACACCGAGCCGCCGCAGTGCCCGGACATCGAGCCCGTCGAAGCGGCGCCCGTTGAGACCGCGTCCGACGCGCTCGGTCTGCCCTTCGCGCTCTACAAGGTGGATGATCTCAGGCAGGGTAAGCCCGAAGCCAACCCTTACTTGCGCCCCGGCGACATCGTTTACGTGGCAGAGGCGTCGCCCATCTACGTCGTCGGGAACGTCGCGCAGCCCGCCAACCTCTACTTGCGCGAAGGGACGACCTTGACGCGCGTACTCGCGCAGGTGGGCGGGGCGAAAGATGCGAACGAAGAGAAGGTGCGTATCTACCGCAAGAAGCCGAATGCCCCGCAGGAAGTGCTCACGGTCAACTACAAAGCCATTAAGCAGGGCAAAGAGCCAGACCCGGTTTTGCAGCCCTATGACATCATCGAAGTCCCCAAGGCTGGACAGTTCAGACCTGAGAAGATCGCGCAGATGCTTGTCGGCATCGGGATGCAGAGCGCGACGAGCATCGGCACGATGGCGCCAATGCGGATTATTTATTAGTTCGACGCGGGCTTCGTCCGGCGAGACGAGAGGTTGCCGCCGCAGGCAGCCTCTCTTTGCTTGTGGAAGGGAGCCAGGGTGTGACGGATCGCGCCACTGCGACGCTTTGTGTTAAATTCTGCATTCTTAAAATCGGACGAGCCTTTTTCGGTCTGAAGCGACAGGGAGAAGTTTCATCACATGCCTATGAGAAACGCGGCTGCCGCCGCGCGCAAACGCCGCCGCCTCATGACGCTCCTGTGGAGCGCGGTCGTCGCCGCCATCACCATCTATCTCATCTACAAGGAACAGATCGCTTTGCTCTACGTGCTGGCGACCGTGAGCGTGACAGTGCTGCTGGTCGTCGTGGCAATGGCTGATCTCGGCGACGCGCGCCGCGCCGCGCCGTCCGCGCCCTACGACGATTCCGCCGCCGCTGCCGACGGTACGACGACCGCCGCCACCGCCGCTAACCCGGCTCGCCCGCGCCGCCGCGTCTAACGCTTCCGCACGGGCTGAGAGTCGGGGCACCCGCGCGCCTCTCCCGCGCGACAAGGGCTTGTCGCCTCGTCCCCAAACTGTTATAACTTGATCGTGTCCCGCCGGGCACGCGTCGAACCTTCCGACGACCAAAAAGCCTCCTCTCCCGGCATCGAAGTACAGCCCCCCTCCGCAGGACAACCCCCTCAAAGGAATAAACATGCGTCGAGTTTTCATCTCGCTTTGCCTTTCGGCACTCCTACTTTTCGCGGCTGTGCCTGCCGCGCATCCCTACACGCAGCAGTTCACCAGCTCGTCGCAGCCGATTCGTTGGACGACGACGACCATCACCGTCTACCTCGCGGCATCGCTCAACGCGCCCCCGTCGAACATCAAGGCGGGGAGCGATGTGGCGGGTGCGGCGCGGCGCGCTCTGCGGCGCTGGTCGGATGTTGCCAACATCAACTTCGACATCCGCACGAACGGTCCTGATGCGGTTGGCAGCGCGAACGACGGCTTCAACGTGATCACCGTCTCGACGGCGAATGCCGGGTTCGTTCCCGCCTCGAACCCCGGTCGCACGCGCGTCACGTTCGATCCGAACACGGGCGCGATTGCGGAGGCAGACGTGGCGATCAGCCCGAGCCTCCCGTTCTCGACCGACGGCACGCACGGCACTTACGATCTCGAATCCACCTTCGTCCACGAGATCGGGCACTTCCTCGGTCTCGATCACTCGGCTCTCATCGGCGCGTCAATGCAACCGCGCCAGTCGCAGAACTTCACCAACGGTGGCTTCAATCTCACGCAGACGAGCGTGCGCACGCTCTCGGACGACGACATCGCCGCCATCCGCTCCATCTACGGTCAGCGCGCGGCGCGCGCGGTCGGCGCGATTCAGGGGAACTTGAACTACCCGTTCGCGGGCGCGCACGTCTGGGCTGAGAGCGCCTCGACGGGGCGCGTGGTGGGGAGCGCGGTGACGAAGTCGGACGGCTCATACCGCATCGATCAAATCCCGCCCGGCGACTACCACATCTTCGCCGAATATCTGGACGAGCCCGTGCGCGTCGCAGAGATCACGGGCAAGCGCGGACCCTACTCGAACATCGGCGACGGACCCGCGTTCCAAACTGCGGCGGGGCAGGCGACCGTCTCGGCGAATGGCGTCACGTTTACGACGCTCTTCGTCGTCACCATCCCGCCGACTGTCAATGCGCGCATACAGGGTCTGAACGGCATCATCCACGCAGGTCCGATGCCCGTCGCGGCGGGCAACACTTATCGCTATTACGTCGGCGGCGACGGCGTCGATCAAATCCCGGCGACGGGGTTCAGCATCGACTCGCCCTTTTTCCAGATCGATGCGGCGAGCTACCAGAGCGAGCCTTTCTTCGCCTCGCAGCTCGGTTACCCTGTCGTGAGCTTCAACCTGCGCGTGCTCGACAACGCGAAATGGGGCGACTACACGCTCCGCCTGAGACGCAATGATACGGGCGAGACCGTCTATCTCGCCGCCGGCATCGTCGTCGATCCTTACACTGACTTCGCCGAGCCGAACCCGATTGATAACTCCGACTTCTTCGTGCGCCAGCAATACCGCGACTTCCTCTCCAGAGAGCCCGACGCGGCTGGCTTAGCGGCGTGGGCTAACACGCTCAACGGCTGTGCGCCGAATGATACGAGGTGCGACCGTGTGGCGGTCTCTTCCGGCTTCTTCCGCTCACAGGAGTTCGAGTTCAAGGGTCGCTTCGTCTTCGACTTCTACAAGGCGGGCTTCGCCAGACTGCCGCTCTACTCGGAGATCATCCCGGACATGAGCGGCATCACGGCTGACACGACCGCCGAGGTGCAGGCGCGTAAGGCAGCGTTCACCAACGCCTTCGTCCAGCGACAGGAGTTTAAGAACTTGTACGACGCGCTCTCGAACGCGCAGTACGTGGGCGTCTTGATGGACAGGTACACATTAGCGTCGGTGCGCACGCCGAACCCCGCGACGCCGGACGACTCAACGGATGCGGCGAAGGTGGTTCTCACACGCGCCGATCTCATCAACCGACTGACGGCGGGGACGATGACGCGGGCGCAAGTTCTGCGCGCCATCGCCGACTCGGACGAAGTTTCGTCGCGCGAGTTTAATAGCGGGTTCGTGGCGATGCAGTATTACGGGTATCTCAGGCGCGACCCTGAAACGGGCGGCTACAACGACTGGCTGCGGACGATCAACGCCAACCCGGCGGATATTCGCTCGATGGTCAACGGCTTCGCCAACTCGGCGGAGTATCGCTCGCGGTTCGGTCAGCTATAAGGCGCGAAGCCTGAGCATAAAAAAAACAGAACGGGCGGGATCGTTCGGGGCGATC
>JAVXVR010000234.1:0-5104 GCA_032230165.1 Acidobacteriota bacterium
CTCCGAGTCCAAAGCCCACTGTTTCGTACACCGCGTACAACGCGCGCCGTCCAGCGCGCCCCCAGTCGCGCAAGTCTGTTGACGAGCTACCCATCACTTTCACCGAACAGGGCGGGCGCGTGTTCGCCGACGCGGCTTCGACGAATAGCGCGACGAGCGCGACTGATCTCGGAGCCGGCGCAGACTTCGTGCCGCTCATGACGGCTGATAGCTCTGTGCCGCTCGACGGCGGTCAGATGGTGCGCGTGCAGATGCCGCGCGCCGCGCTCGCCGCGTGGGGCTTGCCCGTCAACGCCGAGCGCGCGGGCGAAACCGTCAAAGCCGATCTGCTGCTCGCGCACGACGGCACGGCGCGCGCCATACGACTGCGCCCTTAAAGAGTCTCCGGGCGGTCGGCGAGAAATTTTCAACAGGGAACTTTAAGCAGAATCCGACGAAGGAGGATCGAAGATGAGAAGAGAGAGTCAACTTTTACGCGCGGCGCTTTGCGCGCTCGCGCTCGTCGCCAACGGCACGGGTGCGCTGGCGCAGGAGCAGGGGCGCGGGGCGGCGGAGAAGCGCGCGACGGAAGGGCAGATGAAAGAGCGCATCATGGTGGACGCCGCGCCGCGCATCGAGATTTCAGGGCAGGAAGGCGGCGCGGTCATCGTCGGCGGACAGGGTGAGTACGGCTTCTCGTTCGTCTCATCCGAGATGGCGTTCGACAGCAAGGTCATTAAGGGTGCGCCGTTCTCGGCAGACGCCGTGACCGAATCGGTGCAAGTGCTCGGCGACGGCAATCGCATCACGCGCAAGACCGGCTCGCGCATCTTCCGCGACTCCGAAGGACGCACGCGCCGCGAACAGTCGCTAAGTGGCATCGGCGCGTTGGGGGCGACTGAAGATTCGCCGCAGGTGATCTTTATTAACGATCCGGTCGCGGGCACGAACTACATTCTCAACAGCGAGTCGCACACGGCGCAGGTGGCAAGGCAATACTTCTTCAAGCGGGGAGATGAATATAATGCACCTGGAGTCGGTGTGCTTGTACCCGGAGTCGGCGTGCGCGTTAAGCGACCCGGCAGCGAGCAGCCCGGCGCGAAGCAGGAGGGCAATTACACCTTCACGACGAAACCGCCGTCCGGGATCACTGAGATTTCGGCTGGAAGGATCGACGGGAAGGCGCAAAAGCGCGTCCAGCCTACGTACCCTGCGGTGGCGAGGGCGGCGGGCGCACAAGGGGGTGTCGATGTCGAAGTCGTCGTTGACGAACAGGGCAACGTCGAGTCGGCGAAAGCCATCTCCGGTCACCAACTCCTGCGCGATGCCTCGGTTGATGCCGCGCGCCAGTGGACGTTTGCGCCGACCTTGCTGCAAGGCAAGCCCGTCAAGGTCAAAGGCACCATCAGCTTCGAGTTCGCGATGTCTCCCGGCAAAGGGTTTGAAGGCGCGCCCGGCGCGGACGCACCGCCGCCTCCGCCGCCGCACGAGGGTGGCGTGATGCTGATGCGCACACGCACGCCCGGCGATCACAAAGAGCCGCCGCCGCTCCCAGAGTCGCACGAGTCGCTCGGCAAACAGTCGGTCGAGGGTGTCGAGGCGGAGGGCACGCGCACGACCGTCACGATCCCCGCGGGCATGATGGGCAACGAGCGACCGATCCAGATCGTCTCCGAGCGTTGGTACTCCGCGGAGCTACAGACGGTCGTCATGACCAAACACTCCGACCCGCGCTTCGGCGAGACGACCTATCGTCTGACGAACATCAGCCGCAGCGAGCCCGACCACACGCTCTTTGAACTGCCCGCGGGCTACAACGTTACCGAGGGCAGAGCGGCACAGGAACGCATGATGATGATGGGCTTGCCGAGGAAGCAGCAGCAATAAACTCCGGCGAGACAGAATCATGAGGCTCACAGAATGGGCGGAAGCGATCATCTCGCTTCCGCCCATTCTATGTTTCGCGCGCGCCGTTGAGCAGGGCGAGGGCTTCGCGCAGCGTCTCGACGGCGAGCGCAGCGGCATGACTTTTACGCGCGGGCAGACCGCCCAGCGCGCGCGCGAGGTCTTGTCGTTCAATGCGCGCGGCATCTTCGAGCGTCATGTCTTCAAGCATCTCGGCGAGCGCGGAGCCGCAGGCGAGCGTCGGCGGGCAGCCATAGGCGAGAAAGCGCGCCGCTTCGATGCGCCGCGCGCCGCCGACGCGCAGAGAGAGGCGCAGGCGGTCGCCGCAGACCGGGTTCGTCAACTCCGCGACGGCGTCGGCGTTCTCGATCTCGCCCGCGTTGCGCGGGCTCGCGAGATGATCTTTGAAGACGGCGGAGTAGGGCATGGTTAAGTTCAAAGTTCAAAGTTCAAAGTTCAAAGTTCAAAGTTTAACGGTCTAGAGTTAATACGCTACCAACCGACTTTCCACTTTGAACTTTGAACTTGAAACTTATGCGTTGATGCAGGCGAGCGACTTCTGGTAGAGCGGCGAGAGGCGGCGCAAGTTTTCGACGGCGCGGGGGAGGACTTCGAGGACGTAGTCGATCTCCTCTTCGGTCGTGTCCTTGCCGAGGCTGAAGCGGATCGAGCCGCGCGCGAGTTCGTCCGTGCGACCGAGCGCGCGTATGACGGGCGAAGGCTCAAGCGAACCTGATGAGCAAGCCGAGCCGGTCGAGACGGCGACGCCCTGCATGTCCAGATTGATCAAAAGCCCCTCGCCTTCGACGTAGCGGAAAGAGATGTTCGACAGGTGCGGCAGCCTCAACTCGCGTTCGCCGTTGAAAACGATATCTTCGACGCGCGCGACGACGCCCGCCTCGAAACGATCACGCAAGACGCACATCCGCGTCGTTCGCTCCGCGAGTTCTTCGCGCGCGAGTTGCGCCGCCTTGCCGAAGGCGACGATTTGTGGCATGCCCTCCGTGCCTGCGCGCCGCTCGCGCTCCTGATGCCCGCCGATGTTCTGCGGCGCGAGCCGCGTGCTGCGGCGCACGTAGAGAGCCCCGACGCCCTTCGGCGCGTTCAACTTGTGCGCCGACATCGAGAGCAGATCGCAGTTCAGCTCTCCAACATCAACCTTCATGCGCCCGGCTGCCTGCACGGCGTCCGTGTGCAGACGCAGGTGTTTGCGCCCGCCCGCGCGCATCTCCTCGACGAGCGCGCCGATCTCCGCGACGGGCTGGATGGTGCCGATCTCGTTGTTGGCGAGCATGACGGTGATGAGAACGGTGTCAGGGCGCAGCGCCGCGCGCACGTCTTCGACGCGGACGACGCCGTTCTCATAGACGGGCAGGCGCGTCACCTCGTAGCCTTGCCGCTCTAACTGATCGCAGACGCCGCGCGTCGAGGAGTGCTCGATCTGTGACGTGATGATGTGGCGACCGTGCGCGGCTGACGCTTCCGCCGCGCCGCGTATGGCGAGATTGTTCGCCTCCGTCCCGCCGGAGAGGAAGACCACCTCGTTAGGTCGCGCGTTGATTAAAGCCGCGACCTCGCGCCGCGCACGATCAAGTGCGGCGCGCGCCTCCTGCCCGTAGAAGTGTACGCTCGAAGGGTTGCCGAACTTCTCTGTGAGATACGGCAGCATCGCCTCGACCACGCGCCGGTCAACCGGCGTCGTCGCGCTGTTATCGAGATAAACTCTTTTCATCAAGGTTGTCAGTGGTCAGTTGTCCGTCGTCCGTTGTTTCCCGTCCATTACCGCGCTGCTGAAATGGAGCTGTCCGAGCCGTATGACAACTCAAAACAACTGACCACTGACCACGGACAACGGACAAACGCGGACAACGGGCGACTGTCTGCCGACCATCTGAGCTTCGACCGCGACCCTTCGCCGTGGCTTTCGCTCTCTCCCCGGCGCGCACGCGCTCGCCGCGCTCGATCTTCTCTCTCGCGTTCAAGTCTAAGGCGCAGGCATGGACAGGTCAAGCAGGTTAAAATCTCTGTCCCGCGCGTCGCGCGTAGTGTTAGCATGTGCGCGTCCAAGAGGTTGGCGCGTTGTCGCTTCAAACGATTTCGGCGCGAGCCCGCGCGCATGGAGTTGCCGAACTAAACCCTTCAGGAGAGAACTAAGGATGAGAACCCTCAGGCGTTTTTCCACCGCAACACTTTCGCTCGCGCTCTGCGCCTCATTCTCCCCGGCGCTCGTCTCCAGACACGCTCTCGCCGCTACGGACGATCCGGCAACCGCCGCGCAGCAGCAGTTCGGCGCGCTTGAGCGCGGCTACCGCACGGGCTACTCGGACGGTTATCAGTCTGGCTACAGCGACTCGGTCAACAATCGCGCGCGCGACTTCCGCGGCAAGGAAGATTATCAACGCGCAGACCGCGTCTATGTCCCCGCCTACGGCTCGCTCGAAGACTACCGCGACGGCTATCAGCAGGGCTTCGAGTCGGGCTATGCCACGGGCTTCGACCGGCAGGGCTTCGACTCAACCGTCCCCACGACGCTCAGACGGCGCGGCGCGTCCGCGCCTTCCGATAACACCGCGCGCGACGCGAGCGGCAGACCCATCATCCGGCGCGACGACAGCAGCAACAGGCGCGACAACGACAACAACAACAACCCCCCGGTTGATAACCCGACGCCTGCGGGCGCGTTCGACGTTCCCGCCAACACGGTGATGCGCGTCGAGCTGTTAAGTAATCTCTCGACCGATGTGAGCCAGCGCGGCGACCGTTTTGAAGCGCGCGTCGTCGAGCCTGCGCAATTCGCCAATGCGGTCGTGACGGGGCGCGTGACGAGCGTCAGGCGACCGGGCAAGGTGCGCGGCTCGGGCGAGTTGCAGCTCAACTTCCAGCAGATTCGCTTAACCGATGGTCGCACGGCGGGCTTCAGCGCGCAGGTCACAGAGATCGTGAACACACGCACTGATTCGGACACAGGCGAAGTTGATCCGGAAGGCGGCGTGCACGGTCGCAACACGAACAAAGACGACATAACCAAAGTCGGCGCGGCGACGGGCATCGGCGCGATCATCGGCGCGATTGCAGGCGGCGGCAAAGGCGCGGCAATCGGCGCAGTCATCGGCGCGGGCGTCGGCACAGGCGGCGTCATGACGGCGCGCGGCAGAGACATACGACTCCAGCGCGGTCAGCAGTTGGTGATCCGCACCTCCGCCGACACGCGGATTCAATA
>JAVXVR010000316.1:0-3121 GCA_032230165.1 Acidobacteriota bacterium
AGTCGAGAGCGCCGTCAAGAGAGACGCCGCGAGTAGGAAAGAAAGCTTTAGGACAGAGCTGAACATCAAACCAGAGACTCCTTGGGAAACTTTCAGAAACGGCAATAGCGAGCCTTAAACGCTGCGAAACTCTAGCTCGTCGAGCCTGCTGCTACTACGACTCGCTGCAACGCGGAGATTCATAATACAAAGGTGAATGCAAGCGCGAGTCCAAGCGCGTGTCAACAATACACAGGGAAAAAGACGCCCCGGCGCGGCGCATGGTTTCAACTTATCTCGGAATCGGACTCGCGCGTCCCAAATCCGCGACTCGCGTGCGCGCGGGCACTAGTCTTACAAGATCATAACGTTTGCCGCCGCGTTTGCTTAACACGCGTCTGAATCGGGCGCGCTCGCGGGCTCTATTCTTGACAGTCAACGCACCCGCACATTATCTTCGATTTCTCCGTTTGTCAGCGACAATGCGCGCGACCGTGTGACTGCCCTGTGGGGCTGAAGTGTGTGGCGGCGCGGGACGGGGCGGGGAGACTTGAGGCGGCGTTTCAACTCACGACGGACGAGGAGGCAATCTTTAAGATGGCAGTCAAGGTTGGCATCAACGGCTTCGGTCGCATCGGGCGCAACATCATGCGCACGAGCCTCGGCGACCATGAGATCGACTTCGTCGCGGTCAACGACATCACCGACACGAAGACGCTCGCGCACCTCTTGAAGTACGACTCTGTGCTCGGCAATCTTAAGCACGAGATATCCGCGACCGACAAAGGCATCCGTGTCGGCGACGACGAGTTTCGCGTCTTCTCGGAGCGCGATCCATCGTTGATCCCCTGGGACGAGGTCGGCGCTGAAGTCGTCATCGAGTCAACGGGTCGCTTCACGAAAGCCGAGGACGCGCGCAAGCACCTGCGCGGCTCGGTCAAGAAGGTGATCATCTCTGCGCCCGCGAAGAACGAAGACATCACGATCGTGCTCGGCGTCAACGAGGACAAGTACGACCCGGCGGCGCACAACATCATCTCGAATGCTTCGTGTACAACCAACTGCCTCGCGCCGGTCGCCAAAGTCATCAACCAGAACTTCGGTATCAAGTCGGCGCAGATGACGACCATCCACTCCTACACGAACGATCAGCAACTCCTCGATCTGCCGCACAGCGACCTGCGCCGCGCGCGCGCCGCCGCGCTCTCGATGATCCCGACCTCGACCGGCGCGGCGAAGGCGGTCGCGCTCGTCCTGCCGGAACTCAAAGGCAAATTCGATGGCATCAGTGTGCGCGTGCCGACGCCGAACGTCTCGCTGGTTGACGTGGTGATGGAGGTTGAGCGGCAGACGACGAGCGAGGAGGTCAACACGGCTCTCAAGAAGGCGGCGAACGAGGAGCTGCGTGGCATCCTCGCCTTCTCCGAAGAGCCGCTCGTCTCGTCTGACTATAAAGGCAACTCGAACTCCTCCATCGTTGACGCGGAGTACACCAAAGTCATCGGCGGCAACCTCGTCAAAGTCCTCTCCTGGTACGACAACGAATGGGGCTACTCGTGCCGCGTTCGCGACCTCGTCAAATTCATCGCGGGCAAAGGACTGTGAAAGGCTAGGTCAAGTTAAAAGTTGAAAGTTGAAGGTTACAAGTGACAAACAACTCTATGTGCTTGCTTGTTACTTGTAACTTTCAACTTGAAACCCTCTCATGGACAAGCTCTCCATCAAAGACCTCGACCTCAAGGGCAAGCGCGTCTTCGTGCGTGTGGACTACAACGTGCCTTTGAAGGACGGGAAGGTTGAGGACGACACGCGTGTGCGTGCGTCGCTGCCGACGATTAAGCTCGCCATTGAGCAGGGCGCGCGCGTCATCCTCGCATCGCACTTAGGGCGACCGAAGGGCACGCGCAATGAGAAGTATTCTTTGCGCCCGGTGGCGGAGCACTTGCAGGCTCTGCTCGGTCAGAGCGTGGCGTTCGCCGAGGATTGTGTGGGAGACGCGGCGAAGTCGGCGGTTGACGCTTTGAAAGACGGTGGCGTGCTGCTGCTTGAAAACTTGCGCTTCCACGCCGAGGAAGAGAAGAACGACGAAGGCTTCGCGAAAGAACTCGCGAGCCTCTGCGACGTTTACGTGAACGACGCCTTCGGCGCAGCACATCGCGCGCACGCTTCGACGGTCGGCATCACGAAGTTTGTGAAGCGTGCGGCGGCGGGGCTGTTGATGGAGAAGGAACTCGACTACCTCGGTCGCGTTATCACAAATCCGGAGCACCCGTTCGTCGCCATCCTCGGCGGCGCGAAGGTCTCGGACAAGATCGCCGTGATCGACGCGCTCATCAAACGCAAGGTGGACAAACTTCTGATCGGCGGCGCGATGGCATACACCTTCTTCAAGGCGCAGGGCTTCACCATCGGCAAATCACTCGTCGAGGACGACAAGATGCCGACCGCGCTCGAAGTTATCGAAAGGGCGAAGGCGGCGGGCGTTGAGTTGCTGCTGCCGACCGATCATGTCGTCGTAGATAGCTACGATCCGCTCAAGTCGAAGAAGACGATCCCGGTCGAGTTCACGAACGCCGGACTCGTCGGCGTGGACATCGGCGCGGAGACGGTCGCGCTCTTCTCGCGCGCGCTCGAAGGCGCGAAGACCGTCATCTGGAACGGACCGATGGGCATCTTCGAGGAGAAGGAACTCGGCTTCGACGAGGGCACGGTCGGCATCGCGCGCGCCGTCGCAGAGGCGGCTGACAGAGGCGCGACGGTCATCGTCGGCGGCGGGGATTCCGTCGCCGCTGTCACGCAGGCGGGCGTAGCGGAGCGCATCACGCACATCTCGACGGGCGGCGGCGCAACGCTCGAATTCCTTGCCGGAGACGAGCTGCCGGGCGTTGCTGCACTGAATGGTAAGTAGCACTCAGCACTCAGCCAAACAAAGAGAGGCTGATTCCGGCTGACTGCTGACTGCTGACTGCTGATTATGAGAAAACCTGTCATCGCCGGAAACTGGAAGATGCACAAGCTGGTCGCCGACTCGGTGGCGACGGCGATAGCCCTGCGCCCACTCGTAGCGAACGCGAACCACTGCGAGGTCGTCATCGCGCCCGCCTTCACTGCGCTCAAGGCGGTTGCGGATCGTCTCGAAGGG
>JAVXVR010000319.1:0-3069 GCA_032230165.1 Acidobacteriota bacterium
GGCGACGTGCTCGCGCTCGCCACGTCGAAAGTCTTGAACGAGGGCGTGAACATTCCGGAAGCTTCGGTCGCCGTCGTGCTCTCAGGCTCAGGCTCGACGCGCGAGCACGTGCAGCGACTCGGTCGCATCCTTCGCAAAGTCGAAGGCAAAGAGGCTGTGCTCTACGAGGTCATCACGGCGGGCACGACCGAGGAGCAGATCAGCCGCAGACGCGGCGAGAGCGCGCCGTTTCAAGACTCACACAGCCGCACGCCCGAACGTAGTTTGCTGAACACAACTTCAGAACCATGCTGACCGCCGATCTCGCACTAAGCTGGCAGCGCGGCGACGAGATCAAGCCGCGCTATGTGAACGCCGCAGACCCGCGCTGGCGGCGCGAGGCGGCGACGCTCGTCGCGCTCTTCAAGGAACACGCCAGTCGCACGCGGGGCGAGCTTGAGCGCGCGCTCGACGAGTACGTCGGCACGGGGACGAACTACAGGATCATGCGAGGCTTAACGAAGCTGTTACTGGATCGCTCGGAGTTCGCGACCGCCGCCGCGTTCGATCCAGTCGAGGCGCGACGCGCAATTTTCCTGAAGGCGCGGGAGTCGCACCCCGTCGTCGAAGGGGATCGCGCACGGATCGCGAGTGAAGTCGGCGCGGCGTTGAGTTGCACGCCGGAGGATTTGTTGTCGGGTCTCTACGCCGATCTCCCCGCGCAGCAACGGCTGGTTGAGTTTGAAGAGATCGCTGACACGGATTTGCTTGACCGTTACAACCTCGCGCAGGCGCAGGCACTCTTGTACCGCTCGACGGGGATGCGTCTGAGAGTGAAGCCACAGAGCGCCGAAGGGTATCGTGAGTTGTTCGGCGCGATCAAGGCGCACAGGTTGATCCACACGTTGAAGGGGAGTCCCGCCGCGGGCTACGAGGTTCATCTGGACGGTCCCGCGTCGCTCTTTCATCGCTCGCAGAAGTATGGCGTGCAGATGGCGGTCTTCCTGCCCGACCTGCTCGTGTGCGAGGGATGGGAGATGCGCGCGGAGATTCAGACGAAGCGCGGCGCGGCTTTCTTCACGCTCGGCAGCGACACGCATGGACTGAAGGCACAGGACGCGGGCTGGCGCGGCATCTCGGAGAACGCCGTGCGCGAGAAGTTGCAGGAAGCCTGGGCGAAGTTTGACAGCGCGTGGGAGCTTGAGCCGAGCCATGAAGTGATCGATCTCGGTGAGACGGCGTTCGTCCCAGACTTCGTGTTGCGCCACACTGACGGGCAGATCGTCTATCTGGAGATTCTCGGATTCTGGACGCCGGAACATTTGACGGCGCGGCTCGGCGAGTTTGAGCGCGCGCGGTTCGGAAAATTTCTGCTCGCGGCATGGGACGAGCTGCGCGGTAGCCGCGAACCATTCGTTAAAGAGACGGCGAACGTCGTCGTCTTCAAGCGCACGCTCGATCCGGCGGCGGTCGAGTGGGCGGCGGAGAAGTTAGTCTTAAAAGATCAGTTGAAGAGAGAACAGTTGGGCGCGGCATGAAAACTTACAACCTGTGCTTGCTCGGTTTCGGCAACGTCGGTCGCGCGCTGGCGCGCCTGCTCGCGGCGAAGGCAGCGGAGATGCGCGAGGGGTTCGGCATCGAGTGGCGCATCACAGGCGTGGCGAGTCGTCGGCTGGGCTGGGCGGTCGCGCCCGCAGGCTTCGACGTGGAGCGGTTGCTCGCGGGCGAAGTCGCATCTGAAGTCTCGCCCGCGCCAACAGACGTGCGCGCGTGGCTGGCGGCGTCGCGCGCCGACGTGATGTTTGAGACGACCTCGCTCGAACCGCTGACGGGTCAGCCCGCGATAGATTTCATCCGCGCCGCACTCGAAGCGGGCGCGCACGCGGTGACAGCGAACAAGGGAACGGTCGCGCACGGCTACGCCGAGTTGTCGCAACTCGCGCGCGCACGCGGGCGGCACTTCATGTTCGAGGCGACGGTGGCGGACTGTCTGCCCGTCTTCTCGACGTTTCGCGAGAGCTTGCCCGCCACGCAGCTCTTAGAGTTTCGCGCGCTCTTGAACTCGACGACGACGGTCATCCTCGAAGAGATCGAGCGCGGGCGCACGTTCGACGAAGGCGTCGAGCGCGCGCAGTTGATGGGCATCACGGAGACCGATCCCGCTTACGACGTGGAAGGCTGGGACGCGGCGGTTAAGGTCTGCGCGCTCGCGAACGTCTTGATGGGAGAGCCGCTCGCGCTCGAAGAGATCGAGCGCGTCGGGATTCACCAGTTGGATGCGATGCACGTGCGCGCGGCGCGTGAGGAGGGCAGACCATTCAGGCTCATCAGTCGCGCGTGGCGCGACGGCGGAAGACTAAGGGCGAGCGTCAGACCGGAACAGCTTGAGCCGGATGATCTGTTTGCGTCGCTCGGCGGATCGTCTCTGGCGATCACGTTTGCGCTCGACGTGCTGCCCGGCTTGACTGTTGCCGCGCACCAGCCGAACCTTCAGAGCACCGCTTACGGTCTGCTCGCGGACTTCATCAACATCGTCCGCGGCGAAGACAGGGAGGGCAGATGATCAACGTGCGCAAGGCGTCGGAGCGCGGTCACTTCGACTTCGGTTGGCTCAACACCTATCACAGTTTTTCCTTCGGCGACTACTACGATCCGCGCTTCATGGGCTTCCGCTCTCTGCGCGTCATCAACGAGGACTGGGTACACCCTGCGCGCGGCTTTCCCACGCACCCGCACCGCGACATGGAGATCATCACCTATATCCTCGAAGGCGCGCTCATGCACCGCGACAGCATGGGTAACGGCTCCGTCATACGCCCCGGCGACGTGCAGCGCATGAGCGCAGGCACGGGCGTGCGCCACAGCGAGGCGAACAACTCTAACGCTGAATCAGTTCACCTATTGCAAATCTGGATCGTGCCCGACGAGTTCGGCATCGCGCCCGGCTACGAGCAGACGACGTTCGACGCTGACGAGAAACGCGGTCGGCTGCGCCTCGTCGCCTCGCGCGATGGACGCGAAGGCTCTGTGACGATTCATCAGGACGCGAGCGTCTATGCCGCGCTGCTCGACGCGGCGCAAGAGGTCTCG
>JAVXVR010000321.1:0-9533 GCA_032230165.1 Acidobacteriota bacterium
TGATCCATCGTGTAGTGCGGCGACTTATCAACGCCCAGCACGCGAGAGATGCCCGCCATCCCTTCGCGCCCGATCAAGCCGACCTCGATGCTTGTGCCCGAAGGCGTCTGGCAGACTAGAGAAATCATCCCGCTCGTAGGGAAGAAGACGTGTTCCATGTGCCCGCCCGTCTCGTAGAGGACTTCGCCGTGACGCAGGTTGACCGGCGTCAGGTGCGGAGCGAGCCGTGCATAATCTTCTTGCGGGAGAGCGGCGAGGATGCGGTTGTGGGTCGGCGGGCGGGGCTGTTCGTGCATCGGGAATCTCCTTGTGTTTCCGGTCGCGTGTGTGAACACAGCAAACGGCACGAGGAGAAGGTAGATAAACTCTTCCCGATGTCGAGTGTTGAATTCTAAAAGAACTGGGGTATCTAGCGAGAAGAGTATAACACCCTTCGGAATTAAAGGTACTACCGCGTACAGACACCGCTACCGTTTTTCGTTATAATGCTCGCGCAGCAGCAGGCAGGGGGAAACGGTAAACCGCCGTAAGCACGGCAACGCATAAACGTCGCCCCTTGCGGCGGTGCCGCCTTTTGCGACTCATTCCCGTCCCGACCAAACCTTACGCCTGTTGAGCTGTCCTGTGCAGAAGACGAAGCTACGCATCCTTTTCGTTGACGACCACGACGACACGCGGGAGTTGGTGAGCGTGCTGCTTAGGCTGTCGGACTATGAAGTCGTCACGGCAAATGACGTGGCGGACGCCTTGAAACTGGCGCGCGGCGAAGCCTTCGACCTCTACGTGCTTGATAATAAGTTCCCGGACGGGACGGGCAGAGAGTTGTGCGAGAGGCTGCGCGAGTTTGACCACGAGACGCCGGTCATCTTCTTCACGGGCGACACTTCGGAAGCCGACAAGCAGCAGGGACTCGACTGCGGCGCGCAGGGCTACGTGACGAAGCCTGACGTCGCCGCCCTGCCGCGAGCCATCGCCCGCGTGCTTCACGCCGGGTAATCTTCCCGCGCGACGCTAAGCTTTCGGACGCGAGCCTAATGTTTCGCGCGCGCTCTCTCAGCCTCGAGCGAGCCGTCGGACTCCCGCGCCTAGCCCCTCTCGACCAAGCCCTTCTTGATGTTGCGCTGCCAAGCCTCGAAGTTGCGCACGCGCCGCTTCGCCTGCTTGCGCGTCAGGTTCATCTCCTGCGCGACCTGATTGATGCGCTCGGTGCGATCCTTCTTCTTGTCGAACTTATCGCCCGGCGCGCGCAGGTAAATGGCGTAGGCGCGCTTCCATTCCTCTTTGACTTCGGGCGTCGCTTGCTTGCCCCTTAGTTCCGGCATCTCGATCAGTTCCCTCCGAACGGTTCTCTATCTTAACTAACGTCCGCGCCGTTTCCCGGCGACGGCGCGCGAGTCCCCTTCACCGGGACTCGAACGGGGGAAGCCGCTTTCCCCGGATGGGAGAAGCGGCTTCCGCTTCGTGCTCAAACAAGAGCGCGTCAATATTTCGGCGTGACGCCGAGGTTATAGAAGATGAACGAGTAGATGTCCGTCGTCTGCTCGATGGCTTTCGTCGTGCTGCTCGCGCCGTGACCGGAGTTGGTGTCGATGCGAATCAACACGGGGTTGTCGCCCCCCTGTGCGTGTTGCAAAGCCGCGGCGTACTTGAAGGAGTGTCCGGGCACGACGCGGTCGTCGTGGTCAGCGGTCGTGATCAAAGTCGCAGGATACTGCGCGCCCTCGCGGACGTTGTGCACGGGCGAGTAGGCGCGCAGGGCTTTAAACTCCGCCTCGTTGTCGGGCGAGCCGTAATCCGCGATCCAGTATTTGCCGCCGGTGAACTTGTTGAAGCGCAGCATGTCCATCACGCCCGCCTGCTGGATGACGACGCGGTAGAGATCGGGCCGCTGGTTGGCGACCGCACCGACCAAAAGACCGCCGTTCGAGACGCCGTGGATGGCGAGTCGCTGCGGCGAAGTGTACTTGTTCGCGATTAAATACTCGGCGGCGGCGATGAAGTCGTCGAAGACATTCTGCTTCTTTAACTTCGTCCCTGCCTCATGCCATTTCTCGCCATACTCGCCCCCGCCCCGCATGTTCGCCGAAGCGTAAACGACGCCCTGCTCAAGCAGCGCGAGCCGCAGCGCGCTGAAACCGGGCGACGTGGTGGCGTTGAAGCCGCCGTAGCCGTAAAGCAGCGTCGGGTTCGTGCCGTCGAGCTGCAAGCCCTTCTTGTAGGTGATGAACATCGGGATGCGCGTGCCGTCCTTCGACGTGTAGAAGACCTGCTTGGTCTCGTAGTCGGCAGCGGCGAAGCCCGGAATGTCGGGCGCGCGGAAGAGCGTGGACTTCTTTGTCGCAATGTCGTAGCGGTAGATTGAGGGCGGATAGGTGAACGAGCTGAAGGTGTAGAAGATGAATTTATCGTCGTGGTTACCGCCGAAGCCGCCCGCCGCGCCGAGACCGGGCATCACGATCTCGTTTTCAAGTTTGCCGCTCAGGTCGTAAACGTAGGCGTGCGTCGTCACGTCCTTGAGATAGGTGGCAAACATCTTGCCGCCCGCGATCGAAGCGCCCTCAAGCGGCTCGGGCTTTTCGGGAACCACTTCCTTCCAGCTCTTCTCGCCCGCGTTCTTCGGATCAATGAGGACGACTCTGCCGTTCGGCGCATTGTGATTCGTCTCAACTAAGAACTTGTCGCCGACGTTGTCCACCACGTTGTAGTCATCGTCGCCGACCTCCGCGACGAGCGGCTTCCAGGTTTTGTCGCCGCCCTTGGCTTCGCGGTAGAAGACGGCGTTACCTTTCTTGCCCTTGGCTTGGTCAGAGACGCTGAGGATGGCGAAGCGCTCGTCCTCGGTCGTCGAGACGCCGTGGAAGCGCTGTGGGTTTGCCTTGTCCTCGTAAACCAACTGATCCTGATCCTGCGTCGTGCCGACCTTGTGGAAGTAAACCTTGTGTCCTCCCATCGCCGAGAGCAGTTCACGCCCTTGCGCCGGCGCGTCGTAGCGGCTGTAGTAGAAGCCGTCGCCCTGCCAGGAGATGCCGGAGAACTTCACCCACTTGATCGTGTCGGGCAGAATGTTCTTCGACGAGACCTCCATCACGTGCAACTCGTTCCAGTCCGAGCCGCCCGTCGAGATGCCGTAGGCGGCATACTTGCTGTCCTTCGAGAGCGCGAAGCCCGCGAGGCGCGACGTGCCATCGGTCGAGAACTTATTCGGGTCAATTAAAACTTCCGGCGTGCCGTCGAGCCCCTTCTGCACGTAGAGCACGCTCTGGTTCTGGAGTCCGTTGTTCTTCGAGAAGAAGTAGCGTTCGCCGTTGCGAAACGGCGCGCCGAATTTCGGGTAGTTGTAAAGTTTTTCGAGCCGCGCCCTGACGGCTTGACGGAAAGGAATCTGCTCCAAATAACCGGACGTGACCTTGTTCTCCGCCGCGACCCATGCGGCAGTCTCCGGCGCGTTCTCCTCTTCGAGCCATCGGTAGGGGTCTGCGACCTGCGTGCCGAAATAGGTGTCGGTCTGATCAGTCCGCTTCGTCTCCGGGTACTGAAGCTTCTGCGCGGCGGCGGGCACACACAGCGAGACGAGCGCAAAGGCGATGGCGGCGAGCGTCGCCAAGCCGGGGGATAACTTCTTCATCGAACGAACCTCCAAAAATATTGCGATTGATATACGGGATAAAGCGTAAGCAGGTTGCAGCCTGAACCGGGGAGCCTTCGGCGAGCGCGACTTACACTGCCGACCGAGATTGAAGCGGCGGTCGCGCACAATTTAGACGCCCCGGCGCGCGCTTGTCAAATCAGCTTGCGGGCGCGTACGACGACGAAGCTGCGAGTTTTTTGTTCGCCACATCGCGCGAAAAATTTTTCAGACCGCCGCGCCCGCCCGCGCGTCCTAACGGTCGTATCGCCGGTTGCCATTGGGCAAAGAGGGCTGTCGGCGGTCGTCCCGGTTAAGCTTCCTTACCGGAAGGGGGCGACGCAGTTTCGCCGAGATTGCGTCGCCCTCAAATTTTTACGCCGGAAGCTTTGCTACTCACACTTGCCTGTAGTATCCTGCGCTCCATTCAACGTTCTGCCGACGCACCCGAAGGCGCTTCGCCTGCTAAGTTTTCCCCGTGGTGACGTTTCTGGATACTCTTTGCCCGAGTAACCGAAGGCAAAAACGACTCACCGACAGGCTAACTACTCATCGTTAGTCTGTGGATTCGTCTTTTCTTCGGTTGCTCATTCGGATCAGGCGGATTACATGAAAAAGGTCTTCTTCGCCCTGCTCTATGCGGCAGGCACGACGCGCATTGCCGCTTGGTGGAATCGCAGGCGCGTTATCATCCTCTGCTACCACGGCGTCACCGAGCGCACAGAGCGCGGCTCGAACGATCCGCACGGCATACACGTCCCGCGCGCGCGCTTCGAGGCGCAGCTCGACTACCTCAGACGCCGCTATCGCGTCATCCCCTTTCGCGACTACCTTGCGGCGCGACGCGACGGGCTCAAGCTCCCACACTACTCCGTCGTCCTGACCTTCGACGATGGCTTCCGCAACTTCCTGACCGTCGCCGCACCGCGTCTCGTCGAGCGCGCGATGCCCGCCTCCGTCTTCATCATCACGAACAACACCGCCGAGGGCGGCGACACCAAGCCGGGGCGACGCTGGTCGCCCGCGGACGATTGGACGTACCTGTCCTGGGCGGAGCTTGCGACGCTCGCGCGTGAGCAGGACATAGAGATCGGCTCGCACACCTGCTCGCACACGCGCCTGCCCACGCTCTCCCCGCAAGAGACCGAGCGCGAGATGCGCGATTCATACGACGCCGTGAGAGCGCATGTCGGTCACAAAGTTCCCGCGCTCTCCTACCCGAAGGGCGAATACTCCGCCGTGCTCTCACGCCTCGCGCGCACGATAGGCTACGCCTGCGCCGTCACGGTTGACGGCGGCGCGAACGATCCGGCGCGCACCGATCCGTTCGCGCTCGGTCGCACGCTCATCGGCGACGAGGACGACCGCGCGGCTTTCGCCGTCCGCGTCTCCGGCGTCCGCGACTGGCTCATCAGGCTCAATTCGATCTTCGCCCCGCACGCCGATGGCGTACGCGTCGAGCGGCGCAAAGAAGTCCGCCTGCCCGTCACCGAGTCGCAAAAGAACTGCTGAAGCGCGCACACGGACTCCGACCCCGCTCTGTGATCGTCTATCGCAAGAAATTCGTCCGCATCGCGGAGGCGTGGTTCGGCGAAGAGCCGGACGCGGCGGGCGTTGACATCATGCGCTGCTTCCAGCGCGACGAGCCGCGCACGGGCGCGCTCTGCCGCGAGTTTCACACGATCCTCATAGACCTCACGCGCGACACGGACGCGTTGCTCGCTTCGATGAAGAAAGGCTGCCAGTACAAAATTCGACGCGCCGCCGCGCGTGACGGACTCCTTTACGAATGCGCGAACGCCAACGGCTCCCCGCAGCTTGCGCGCTTCTGCGATCTCTACGACGAGTTCACGCCGCGTAAAAGTCTCCCGCCGCTCGACCGCGCGTGGCTCGCGCTGATGGCTGAGACCGGCTCTCTCTACGTCTCGCGCGTCTCGTCCTCCTCGGGCGAGGAGATGACATGGCACACGCACTACCAGAGCCACGGCAGAGCGACGCTGCTGCACTCAGCCTCTGCGACCGCGCCGACCGACGACGCCGCCGCGCGCAACCGATTCGGTCGCGCCAACCGCTTCCACCACTGGCAGGACATGCTCTGGTTCAAAACGGAAGGCGCGCGTCTCTACGATCTCGGCGGCTGGTATCATGGCGACTCGGACACGCGCCGACTCGGCATCAACCGCTTCAAGGAAGACTTCGGCGGCAGCATCGTTAAGAACTACATCACCGAGCGCGCGCTGACACTCAAGGGCAAGCTCTTCCTGCGTGCGCGGCAGACGCTCCTCGGCGACGCGATCTGATCTGAGCGACGACATCAAGCGGGTTATTTGTAGAGGCAGGCTTGTCCCTGCCCGTAGCTACCCGTTGGTCGCTCAACGTTGAGCGAACGTGACTCTCGATTCGCGCATACGCGAGGAATAGAACACGAGATGGATCGTCAAAGTCTTCTTGATCGGGTCAACCAGAGCGCCTACGCGCGCGCGGATGTCGTCAAGCACTACGAGAGTCTGGACATGCTCTTAGAGCCGGAGCGCATCCTGCTTGAGCGTTTGACTCCATCGATCAAGGACAAGAAAATTCTCGACATCGCCGTCGGCGGCGGCAGGACGACGAAGTACCTGCTGCCCATCAGCCGCGACTACACCGGCATTGATTACACGCCGGAGTTCGTCGAGGTGGCGCGGCGCAAGTTCCCCGGCGTCGAAATCCTGTGCCGCGACGCGCGCGACCTCTCGTCGTTCGCCGATGAGACTTTCGACTTCGTCATGTTCTCCTTCAACAGCCTCGACTACGTGCCGCACGCAGACCGTCTCCGCGCCCTCTGCGAAATCCACCGCGTGCTCAAGCCCGGTGGTCGCTTTCTCTTCTCGACGCACAACCGCGATCACGTTGACTTCAACCGGCTCCCGTGGCAGGGGCGACTGAGCCTCGACGCTGTCTTCATCAAGAGCTGTCTCTACACGCTCTTTCATCTGCCCAGACACCTCAGGATGCGTCGGCACGAAATCCACGCGGACGAGTACGCCATCATCAACGACAACGCGCACGGCTTCTCCCTGCTCGCTTATTACATCAGCGTCCCGCGCCAGCTCGCACAACTCGCGCGCGTCGGCTTCCGCGAAGCCGAAGCCTTCGACATGGAAGGCAATGCGGTCGTGCGCGACACGCGCTTTCCGTGGATTCATTACCTCGCGACGAAAGGCGAGGACGAAAGATGAAGGATGAAGGATGAAGGATGAAGTTGAAACGCGGCGACGCGGCGGGAGGCGCTACTTAGTTGTGCCGCTCGCGGCGTCACTTCGTCGCGCCGCCGCGCAGTAGTCGCAGCTTGTCGACGAGCAGCCAGTGGAGTGCGCCGAGGATCGTCGCCGCGTCTATCGTCGCGATAAGTGGCACGAGCGCGAAGAGTCGCAGCGCGCCGCGACCTCGACCTGACTTGATCACGCCGCGCTTGCGGTACGAGGCGGCGACGGCGCGCGCTGCGAGCATCAGCAACCACAACGCAGTGACGACGCTGATCCACTTCGTGCCGAAGGCGAGCGCGGCGAGCAACGCGACGAGGAGCAGCGCGTAGCGACCGAGCACAGTCGCGTGCCAATCGCGCCACAACCCTGCGCGCAGGTTGTGACGCGAGTAGATGGCGAAACGCTTGAACGTTAGCCACAGTGTCGGCGGCGCGTCCCAACGCACGACGGCGCGCGGCGCGTATGCCACGCGAAACTTTCTGCGGTCGATCTTTTCCATGAACAGTATGTCTTCACCCGAACGCAGGTCTTCCGCGAACCCTCCGACCTCGCGCCACACACGTCGCCGCACAAGCGACGAGCCGATGCACGGCGGCGAGATCAGCACGCCGTCGCGCTCGACCGGCGACTCGTAGGCGTAGGCGACCGCCGCGCACTCCTCGAAGAAGCTCTCCACACGCGGCTCCCACGCACCGAAGACCACATCAACCGTCGGATCATGCTCGACCCGCTCGGCGAGCGACGCGATCCAGTCGGCAGAGGGGCGCGTGCCTGCGTCTATGAAAGCCAGCCAGTCGGATGTCGCCTGCGCAGCCGCGAGGTTGCGTCCACGACCGGGCAGAGCCGCGCCCGCGCGTATGAGTCTGAGGGGCGCACCCGTGCGCGCGTACTCTTCGATGATGTCTGTCGTGCGATCAGTCGAGCCGCCGTCGGTGATGACGATCTCATCTGCGCGGCGCGCCTGCTTGAGCAGAGCATCGAGTAGCGCGCGGATCGACTCTTCCTCGTCCTTCACTGGGACGACGACACTGATCCTCAAGCCGTCCGTTCGTTCAGTCGAATCTGCCATCATCATGCTCGTCGCGCCGCGAAAATTCGGCGGATTATAGCCCATTTCAAGCGTGCGCGGACGACTGCGCGACTGACGGCGGCGCATCGGATGCCAACTAAACACTGCTCCGGCTCATCTACATTGAGGGCGATTTATCGACATAAGGCGGTTATTTCCACGCCCCGCGCAAACGCCGAAGTTTCTCGCCAGTCGCAGCTTGAACTAGCTCCGTCGTGTGTGACAGACTCGCTCTGACACGGCAAAAAAATGATAAAGATGTCCAACAAAAAATTTCTCGCTTTCGCTATCCTTATCGTCGCATCCATTTTCGTCGCGCCCGCGCGCGCGCAAGCGCCGCAAGGTGCGGCGGGGCGCGACACCGTCATCGTCCTGCCCTTCGAGAACACGACGAGCCAGCGCGAGTTCAACTGGATCGGCGCGAGCTTCGCCGACTCGCTCTCTGATCTCTTCGCGCACGCGCCCGGACTCGGCGTCGTCTCGACTGACGAGCGCGAACTGCTCTATCAACATCTGCGCCTGCCGCTGACCTCTTCACCCTCGCGCGCCACGGCGATCAAGATCGCGCGCGAGGCGAAGGCGACGCTCGTCATCATTGGCACATACAGCGTGAAGTTGCCGCAAGCGGACGCAAGCGGCGCGGGCGGTGACGATAAACTCCCGCTCGAAGTAAGCGGCACGGCGAGCGTCGTGCGCGTTAACGAGGGCAAGCTCTGGCGCAAGTTCGATTTCGGCGGCGCGGTAACGAACCTCCAGCGCACGCAAGGCGCGCTTGCCTACAATATTCTTTACCTCAGAGACGACGCGCTCACCCTCTCGCTCAACGACATCCTTAACCTCGCGACGAAAGTCCCGCCGCGCGCCTTCGAGAGTTTGGTCAAGGGCATCATGACCGAGGATCGCGAGAAGCGTTCCGCCTACTTGCAGAATGCCGGGCGCGAGTACGCGAAGGCTCGTCCGGGCGAAATCTATCCGGAAGCCGAGTTCGAGTTGGGCAACCTCTACTTCGAGCAGGAAAAGTGGAAGGACGCTGCCGAGCACTACACCAAGCTCAAGAAGGGCGACGCGCATTACGCCGAGGCGGCATTCAACGCTGGTTTGAGTCACTGGCGCTTGAACGATCTCAAGAGCGCGCTCGAAGCCTTAGTCCCGCTCGCGTCCGATCTGCCGCTCACGGGCGTCTATAACAACGCGGGCGCGATCTCGCTGCAAGCCGCGCGCGACGAGAAATCTGCAGAGGAGCGCGACCGCCTGCTCAAACAGGCGACGGGCTTCCTTGAGCACGCCAAAGAATCTGATCCGCAGGACGCGACCGTGCTCTACAACTACTCTTACGCGCTCTTCCTCGCGGGCAAGTTCCCGGAGGCGGCGGATCAGCTTCGCAACCTCCTGACACTCAAGCCCCGCGACGGCGAGATACTCTTCCTCTACGCGAAGGCTCTGGAGCGCGCCGGTCAAGTGGAAGCCGCGACCGCCGCCGACAACGAGGCGCGTCGCTATCTCGGCAAGCCCTACGCGCAGTACCAGACCATTTGGCAGAAGTCGCAGACGATCACGGACGTGCCGTTGAGACTGGCGCCGCAGTTCGACGTGG
>JAVXVR010000363.1:0-15695 GCA_032230165.1 Acidobacteriota bacterium
AATGGTCTCTACGTGACGGGCAAGCCTAAGTTCGAGGCTTTCTACCGCTACGAGTACCCCGGCATCCATCGCATGATCCTCTGGGCGGCGCGCGCCCTCTTCTTCTACGTGCCCGGCGAGAAGTTCAACTTCAACTCCTGCTACCGTTGCAGCATTGACAACATCAACCACAAGAGATCGAGCACCAACCACCACGGTAAAGCCGTGGACATCGACACGGCGCTCAAGCCGGGCGAGGACAAGAAGGACGACATGGAGAAGTGCAACGCGCTGCGCGGCAAGCTCGTCGAGACGGCGAACGCGCAGATCGGCTGGCTGGGAACGAACCGCAAGTCGCTCGAGCCCGCCGACATCGCGCCGACATGGGTGCACTACGACGTGCGCTCCTACGAGCGCAAGTACCTCGACGACAAGTTCTTCTGCACCACGCTGAAAGACCTCGACAACCGCAAGCCGATCAAAATCTAAAGCCGCGCGGGAGAGTCGACAGAAAAGCCGCGTGGGCGCAGTCATTCGATGGCGCCCACGCGGCTTTTCAAGTAGGCTTCCCGCCGATACCCTTCCGCCGCTTACGCCGACTGGGGCTCCAGCTTGAGCAGACGGTCGTCCACCGAGCGCAACTCGGCTTGTATTCCCAGCAGGTTATGGTTCAGCACGTCTATCTGCCGCGTCACCTTTCGCATCTCCGCGGTCGCCTCGGAGCGCGACTCCCGGACTTCCGTCTGAAGCCTATCAACCGAGGTTTCAAGCTTATCAACTCTGGCGTTAACCTGCTCGAAACCTTCACGCATTTCGGCGCGCGTGTCGGCGATCTCTTTGAGCGCGTTTTCCCAGATCGGCTTCGTGTCGTAGTCGCGCGCTTCGAGCCGTTCGAGCCGAGCGCGCACGTCGCTGAGTTGCGTGCTGATTGAGGTCAGTTGGGCGAGGATTTGCATTTGCCGAAGCTCATCGTTCGGCAGGTTCTGCGTGCGGTCTTCGCTCATCAGTCTTCTCCCTAGTGAGGATTTGAGAGGATTATGCGGCGGGGCGGCGGCTTAGTTCAAGCCCGCGTCGTCCGGGAAAATCTGACGCAGGTGGTGCTTCAAATGATCAATGTAATCGCGCATCAGATATTCGAGCGTGACAGGCTGGGTTGAGTCAACCGTCTGAAACGCGATCTTGTCGAGGCTGTGGATGGCGCACCGTCGCCGCAACGCTTCCTCCGGCGCGTGTGACATGACGTGCGCGAGGTGCAGGTTGTAGGCGCGCCACAACTCGACGAGCGACGACCACGACGCCGCATCGTAGCCCTGCGCGCGCACCCAGTCTTCTTGCGCGTAGCCTTCAAACACGAGATCGTCTTTGAACTGCGCGAGGACGAAGCGCCGGTGATTGTTCGCCGCCGAGTCGATGAGGTGTCCAATGATCTGCTTCGCCGACCAGCCCTCCGCGCCGTTGCGGCGACGGCGCGCGCCCTCTTCGCCGAGCGCGAGCAGACGCGGCGCGTGAGTTTCAACCGTCCGGCGGAAATCTTCGATTGACTCTTTCATCTCAGGCTCACCTTTCGTACTGCAACACCATCCCGTCCGAGCCCACCGCCCAGCCGTTCTTCTTGTTGAAGAAGAGCGCGAAGAGGTGCTGCGTCGTCCTGCTCTCCTGCCCGAGCCACGTGCGCCCGCCGTCCGAAGAGCGCACGACGAGACCGCGCCGACCGACGATCCAGCCCTCATCCTTGTTGACGAAGGCGACGCTCAACAGCGTCGCGCTCGCGCCGACCGACGGGCTCACGACTTGCGTCCAGGTCTTTCCGCCATCGTTCGTCCTGAGGATCAGCCCGCGCTCGCCGACCGTCCAGCCGTTCTCTTCGTCCACGAAATCTACGTGGTAGAGCGTCGCGGTCGTCTGTGAGTCCTGCCGCGTCCACGTCGCGCCGCCGTCCTCCGTGTGGAGGATGAGCCCACGGTCGCCGACGATCCAGCCGCGCCGCTCGCCGTCGAAATCCAGATGCAGCAGCTCGACGCTGGCAGGCACCGTGCGTCTCTGCCAAGATGCGCCGCCGTCGTCCGTGTAGAGCAAGAGACTATCCACCACCTCATCGCGGCGGCTCAGCGAGCCGACGATCCAGCCGCGCTTCTTTGTAGCGAAGCGGACGCTGTAGAGATCGGGCGCCGCGCCGCCAAACTCCGCGGGCGCAAACGTGTGCGCGATGCGCCACGACTCGCCGCCGTCCCCGGTCGAGACGATGCGGTTTCCGGAGAGCAAATAACCGTTGTCTTTGTCGCGGAAGTAGATGTCGTTGACGCTCTCTTCGACGCCGGACGACTCGCGCGCCCAACCCTTGCCGCCGTCGTCGGTGCGAAAGACAAGCCCGCCGTCGCCCGCGATCCAGCCGCGCTTATCGTTAGCGAAGAAGACCGCGTTCAAATCCTTACCCGCCTCGCCGCGACGCTGCCCCGTCCAACCGGCTTGCGCCGCGACCGACACGGCGAAGACCGCGCACGCGCACACCGCGACCGACACCCGCGCCCGCGCCGTGTGCTGGCGCGACGAACGAATCAACTCTGCTTTCATGCTACGAACGGCTCCGGAAGAAACTGCGTCACGAATCGGAAGAGCTTTTTTGCGGGAGAGCGACGCCGACGTTTGTACACGAACTCGCGTCCGCGAGACAAGCCGGGGGCGTAAATCGAAAATCGTGAATCGTAAATCGGAGGCGCGTTGACATCTCTTCCGCCTTTAGATATAAGGGCGTTGCATTTCAGTCCTGCGAGCGGAAGTCTCACTCCCGTCCGCCAAATTTTTTGATCCGCACAGAAGGTTAAACGTGAGGCAGTCATTCCCCCCACTGCTCATGCTTTCGCCCGAAAAGCGTCTCTCCGCTTTCTCCCGCCGAAGTGTGCCCAGTAGCCAAGGTGATTTGCGTCTTCTCATTTGACCGCGTTTGTGGATCGCAAACTCCTCGCGGTCGCTTCGGCGACCGAAGAGATTTGGTCACGCAGTCGGCAAGACTGAGAAGGAGATAAGTCTGATGTCCAAGAAGAGAAGGGAAAACAGCTCTAGGGTCAGCAGGCGCGACGTGCTCAAGACCGGGCTCGTCGCCGGCTCCGCCCTCGTCCTCACCGCGAAGAAGAGTGTCGCGCAATGGAGCGGAGGCAGCGGAAGTTGGAGCAGCGGCTGGGGGTCGTATCACTATAGCGACTACCGCAACGACCGCACCGTGCAAAGCCCCGCGACCACACCGTTCGTCGAAACTCTCCCCATCCCGCCGGTCTTGCAGCCGGTCTCGTCGCTGTCGCCGCCCGCCACAGAGCTGCAAGCCCCCGGCGAGCTGCCACGCCCCGCGCACCAACGCTGGAGCGAATTCCTCCCGCAAAAACTCTACGCCGTGCACGCCAACGAATTCTCGTGGAGCTTCCACCGGGAGTTGCCCGCGCCGTCCGTCGTGTGGGGCTATAACGGCATGAGTCCGGGTCCGACCGTAAAAGCCAAGTACGGCGAACCAAGTATCGTGCGCATCTACAACGATCTGCCCTCGAACCACGTCGGCTTCGGCATCCCCTCGATCATCACGCACCTGCACAACGGTCACACGGCGACGGAGTCGGACGGCTTCCCCGCAGACTTCTACGCGACGGGTCTGTTCAAGGATCACCACTACGTCAACCTGCTCGCTGGGAATGATGCGCGCGAGGCGATGGGCACGCTCTGGTATCACGATCACCGCGTGGACTTCACCTCGCAGAATGTTTACAAGGGGCTCGCGGGCTTCTACCTCCTCTTCGATTCGGTGGACTCGGATAACGAGAACGACACCAACCTCGCCGCGCTCAGACTTCCGAGCGGACAATACGACGTGCCTTTGATCTTCAACGACAAGCTGTTCGACTCGACGGGTCAGTTGTACTTCGACCAGTTCAACACCGACGGCTTCCTCGGCGACCGCTTCACCGTCAACGGCAAGATTCAGCCGACCTTCAAAGTGGCGCGGCGCAAGTATCGCTTCCGCATGTTGGACGGCGGACCTTCGCGCTTCTACGAGTTCTACCTGAGCAACGGGCAGAACTTCACGCAAATCTCGAACGACGGTAATCTGCTGCCCGCGCCCGTCAGCGTGCAGAGCGTCCGGCTCTCCGTCGCCGAGCGCAAGGACGTGATCATAGACTTCTCCGGCATCCCCATCGGCACGAGCGTCTATCTGGAGAATCGACTGGTGCAGACCGACGGGCAAGGTCCGAGCAGCTACAGCTCGCAGAGTGACGCGACGCCGATCCTGCGCTTCGATGTGGATCGCGATCCGCCCACACCGGACGCGAGCCGCGTTCCCTCGACCTTGCGTGCGCTTCCGCCCGTGACGCTCAGCGAAGTGGTCGCGACGCGCTACTGGACGTTCGATCAGCAGAACGGTCAATGGACGGTCAATGGGCGCATCTTCGACTTCAACCGCGTGGACGCGACCATCAAGAAGGGCACGGCTGAGAAGTGGGTCATTCGCAACGGCGGGCGGCGTTGGTCGCACCCGATCCACATACACTTCGAGGAGTACCAGATTCTCACGCGCGACGGGCGGACGCCGCCTTTGCAGGAGAAGGCGCGCAAGGACGTGCTGGAGTTGCACCCGAACGAAGAGGTCGTGATCTTCATGCGCTTCCGCGACTTCACGGGGCGGTACGTGATGCACTGCCACAACACCGTCCACGAAGACCACGCCATGATGGTCAGGTGGGACATCGTGCCGTAAGCGCGCGAGAGAAAGGAGACGACCGATGGATAGAAGAACCCTATTAACGAATTACGCCGCTCCCCTTGCCCCGCCGCTCGCCGCGCGCGACATGAAGGCAGCGACCGCCGCCGCCGGAGCGCGGGCGAATTACTTCCCTAACTGCGAGCTACAGACGCACGAAGGCAAGACCGTGCGTTTCTACGACGATCTCGTACACGGCGACAAGATCGTCCTCTTCAACTTCATGTACGCGCAGTGCCAAGGGATTTGCCCCGGCATGACGGCGAACCTCGTGCGCGTGCAGAAGCTTTTGGGCGCGCGCGTCGGGCGCGACATCTTCATGCACTCGATCACGCTCAAGCCCGAAGAGGACAAACCGGCAGATTTGAAGATGTACGTCGAGATGCACGGCGTCAAAGCAGGCTGGCTCTTCCTCACCGGACAGCGCGACGACATCGAAGTCTTGCGCCGCAAGCTCGGTTTCCGTGACCCGAACCCGACATTCGACAAGGACGTGTCGCAGCACATCGGACTTGTGCGATTCGGCAACGAGGCAATAGACCGCTGGGCGGCGTGCCCTGCACTCGCGAACCCTGAGCAGATCGCTAAGTCCGTCCTCTGGATGCAGTCTGCGAATCCGCGCTCCGGGTCTTAGAGCCGCGGCGCAGTCGCTCGACAACAACCGTCCACAACAAAGCGGCGGCGGAGAGTTCGGTTAGACTCTCCGCCGCTGCCGTCATTTCAACGGAGTGCTATTTCGTCGTCGAGGTCACGCGATAGACGCGCCCCTTGAAGACGACCACGACGCGCTCGCCGAGCGAGAAGTAGTCGGCGAGTTTAGGCTCGCGCTTGAGCAGATCGAAGTAGGCTTCGCTGCCGAAGGCGACGGAAGTCTCCGCGAGCTTCTCGTCCGCCTTGAACTCCGCGTCCGTCCACACGTCGCCCTCACGCAGGTAGAAGGTCTTGCCACCCACGTTTCTGACCGCCGCCGAACGACCCTCCGACTCGGCGCGCTCGGCGTCCTTCATTCTCGTCACCGACACGCTCTCCCTCACCGCGCCCACGCCCGAAACCTTCGGCGCAGACATCTTCGCGGACTGTTGCACGGGCATCGGCACGGGCATCGGCGTCGCCGCCATCACTGGCGGCGGGGCGTTCGCGTCCAACGGCTGCGCCGCGTTGCCCGCGCCGCGACCGCTGCTGATGCCGCCGCGATCCCTGCGGACGCCCGCGACGCCCGGCGTGATCGTCATCTGATCGTTCATGCTCGATTCGAGCGCGAGGTAGGAGGTGTAGGGCGTGACGATGCCGTAGCGCGTGCCGAGATCGACGATCTCGTCGCGCAGCTCCTTCTGCTCGCCGTTCGCGCGTATCTGCTCCATCAGCCAACCCACACGGCGCGTCGCCCACAGTCGCGGCAGAAAGTCGTTGTCGTCTGAGTTCGCAGGGAAGCGCAAGTTTTCGTAGGCGAAGCTGCGCGGCTGGTTGGCGGTCTTGCCCGAAAGACGCAGGCGAATGTTTTTGAGATCGCTCGCGTTGCGGTAGCGACCGATGAGAGTGACCTGCGAGCCGCGGAAGAGATCGGGCAGCTCGCGCGGGTAGGTGAGGTCTGTCTCGACGCCGCCCCAATCTATGTTGAGATCGGTCAAGACGGGATAGTTCACCTTCGCGAAGAAGTTCGAGACCTTAACTTCCAAATCTTCCTTCGGCTCGATGTAGTCGGACGTGCCGCCGTTCTCCGCGGCGAGTTTGTCGAGCAGCACCGTGTTCACGTCGTAGCCGACGCCGAAGGTGAAGAGGCGCACGCCCTCGCGCTTTTGATTGCGCGCGTTCTCGATGATGCGCTGCGGGACGGTCTCGCCGACGGTGGGCAGACCGTCCGTCAAGAAGACGAGCATCTTCGGTCGATCATTTCTATCGAACTGACGGAGCGCGGCGAGCATTGCGCCGTTGATATTCGTGCCGCCGTTGGCGCGCAAGGTGTTCACAAACTCGACGCCGCGCTCGCGCCCGCGCGCGTCCGCAGAAACGAGTCCACCCTCCATCAAATGTTCCTCGCCCGCGAACGAGATGACGTTGAAGCGGTCGCCCTCGCGCAGGGTCTTGATGCCGAAGAGGAGGGCGGCGCGCGCCTTCTCCATCTTCCCTTCCTCCGCCATCGAGCCCGAAGTGTCGAGCACGAAGACGATGTCCTTCGAGGCATACTCACCTTCCGCCCAGTTGTCCTTCGGCGAGATCATCAAGAGGAAGTAGCCGTCGCGCCCCGGTTCGCGGTGCGTCAAGAGCGACACGCCGAAGTCTTCCGCCGAGAGCGTGTAGAAGAGTTGAAAGTCCTGCGGCTCTCTCCCCGCCGCCGATTCGAACGAGACGCGCGCGCGCCGCTCGTCACCCTTCTGACGCGACACGTCAACGGCGTGACTTGGCGAATAGACGTTGCGGATCGGCTCCTTGCCCTCGATCTCGACTTGACCCGAAACCTGTCCAATCGTCGTCAGGTTGTGACCCGTGCCGAGCGGATAGCGGTACGAGACCGTGCCGGATTCCGCGCGCAAGACTTGCGTGTAGGTCAGCTCAAGTTTTTTATCCGAGTGCGGTGGGATCGGGAAGATGCTCGCCTGAAACAAGTCCTTGCCCGCGTATTCCAGCAGTCCGGGGTCGCGCTGGCGGCGCACGATCTCGTCGTAGATGCGCCGCGCCTCTTCGCGCGAGCGCACCTCGCCGACCAGACGCCGCGTGCCGTCCCAGATGGCGAACTCCGAAACGGAAGCCGTTTCGGGGACGGGGAAGAAGTACGTGCCTTCGAGCACGGCGTCCGTGTCGTTGCGAAAGATTTGCTCGACGTGCGTGGTCGCCACCTGCTGCGCGATCCGCGTGTCGATCTTGATCGACTTGATCGGCAAAGCGCGCGGCAGTTGGCGTACGGGGCAGTCGGGGCACGGGCGCTGTCGCGGCACGATGACGCCCTGCGCGTGCGCGGCTGACGCGAAGGAGAGAGCGATCAGAATTTGGAAGATTATATGTACGGGCTGGCGACTTCTACGCATGGCTTTCGGACTCCTCAAAGGTTAGGCGTTCGGCGGGCGCGGCTGAAATTCCCGTACCCTCTGCCAGCTAGAACGCGCCGGGCGGCGGCTTCTTGCGGTGAGACCTGAGGCTTATCTAAGCCCGTCCGGGCGCTCTGATCTTTAAGGGCGGGCGCAGCGTCGAAGCCACCACGTAGGAAAGGATCGCGAACGAGACGGCGGTCAACGCCCAAAAGTCCGCCTCAACGCTCGCCATTTCTTTGAGCCAAATGCGTATGTGTTCGACGCTGAAGAATGGTGCGTCCATACGTGGTCGCGGCGCCCAGAAGATGAAGGCGTGGACGAGCGGCATCGTGCTGCACAGGAAGGCTGCCGCGAGCCTGCCCCACTCCCCGTTTGCCGTCAGGCATGAGGCAGCTATCAGTAACGTGAAGGACAGGAACAGGAAGGGTTCTCTGTCGGTAGAGTAGTGATGCTCGTTGTGCAGCATGTACTCCGAGAGCGCCCACCCGAATTGAAAAGTCGCCAGCCCCAAGATGACTGCTTTCGGCGCGAGCGCAGCGCGCGCCAGTCGTCCATAGCGGTATCCCATCGTCGCACCTCCGTTAGTTGACGGTGGCTTAGACGCGCGCCGCGGCGAGTTGTTCCAGATGGTGGCGCGGAGTCTCTTCAGTCCATCGCCCGCAGGCGTGGGTTGAGCAGCGCGACGGCGGCTACGAAGGCGGCGACGATCGCGCCGCCGGCGGCGAGCGTGTGCGGCGCACCGTACCGGTCGGCGGCGACGCCCGCGAGGTAGTTGCCGATGGGGAACGCGCCGAAGAACGAGAGCATGAACATGCTCATCACGCGCCCGCGCATCTCGTCCGTGATGAGCTGCTGGATGAGGATGTTGACGACGGCGACCGAAGAGACGATGCCGAAGCCGATGAGGAAGAGGAAGACGAGCGCGGGGGCGAGCGTGTGCGAGAGCGCGAACCCGACGACGCACACGCCGAACATGAACGAGCCGCCGAGCACAAACCAGCCTTTGCGCGGGATGTTTCCCAAAAGCGCGAGCATTGCCGCCGCGAAGAAAGAGCCCGCGCCCGCCGTGCCCATTAGGATTGACAAGCCCGAGGCGTCGAGCTTGAGGATGTCGCGCGCGAACAGAGGCATCATCGTCATGTAGGGCGCGCCGAAGAGACTCGTCACCGCCGAGATCGACAGCAGCGTGAAGACGCGCGGGCGATGGCGGACGTAGCGGAAGCCCTCTTTGATGTCGTGCCACACCGCGCGCCGGTTGACCGACGGTCGCGGTGCGACCTCGCGCGGGTCTGTCTCGCCCGCACTCCCGTCAGCAGTGATTCTCGCGCTCACGTTCTTCGGAATCCGCACCATCACGAGCGACGCGACGATGGCGACGTAGGAGATGCCGTTGATCAGAAAGCAGCCCCCGACGCCGAGGAATTTGAAGGCGAGTCCGGCGAGCGTCGGACCCAGCACGCGCGAGAGTTGGAACTGCGCGGAGTTTAAGGCGATGGCGTTTGAGAGATCGCGACGACCGACCAGATCAATCGTGATCGCCTGATACGACGGCGACGCGAGCGCGAAGCAGCAGCCCGTGACGAAAGAGGCGGCGAGGATCATCGTGAAGTGTATGACGTGCGTCCAGATCAAGGCGGCGAGGACGAGCGCGGTCGCGCCCGCGACGATCTGCGAGACGATGAGGAGTCGCTTGCGGTCGAAGATGTCTGCGAAGACGCCGCCGAGGAGCAGAAGGACGAGTCCGGGTGCGGTCGCACAGAAACCGTCGAAGCCGAGCCAGAAGGCGGAGTTCGTCAGCAGCAACATGAGCCAGCCCTGCGCGAGCGTCTGCATCCACGTCCCCGTGTTCGACAAAAACGCGCCTGCCCAGAACAGGCGGAAGTTGCGGTGCGCGAGCGAGCGAAACGCCCCGCCGCCGCCCTCCGCCGCGCCGCCGCCCATGTCCTGTGGCTCGATCTCCGCTGTTGCCATCGTGCCGACTGTGATAGCACGACTCGCCATCTTTTCAAACTCCACGCGTGGCGAAAAGTTTTGCGCCGACGCGCGCACTCATGCTCTAATCTCGCGTCCCCGGCAACTCGCACATCACGTCTAACGGAGACCAGCTTAAATGATCAGAGAGAAGATGATCGAGCGCGGCGTGGGCGACGGCTCGAAGTTTCGCTGGCGCGGGCACGAGGTGGCGCGCGTCGAGGCTCTGAGCGACGCGGTCTTCGCCTTCGCCGTCACGCTGCTCGTCGTCTCGCTCGAAGTCCCGCGCACGTTCGACGAGTTGTGGGAGACGATGCGCGGCTTCATCCCCTTCGCCGTCAGCTTCACGATGCTCTTCCTCGTCTGGTATCAGCAGTACATCTTCTTTCGCCGCTACGCCTTGCAGGACACCTTGACGACCGTGCTCAACGGCGCACTGCTCTTCGTCGTGCTCTTCTACGTCTACCCGCTCAAGTTTCTGTGGAGCACTCTCGTCAACGCCTTCACAGGGCACGGGCTCATGGTGCGACTGCCAAGCGGCGAGATGGTGCCCGCGCTCGCAGAGGGTCAATGGGCGAAGCTGATGCTCATCTTCGACGCGGGCTACGTCGCCGTCTTCCTCGTCTTCGTGCTGCTCTACTTGAATGCCTACCGCCAGCGCGCGCGGCTTGAGCTGAACCGCCTCGAAGTCTTCGACACACGGACGGAGGTTCAGTCGAACCTCTTGAACGTCGGCATCGGCGTGCTCTCCGCGTGCATCGTGCTCTCCGGCTTCCACTCGCGCGGCGCGTCCTACGCGGGCTGGGTCTATCTGCTCATCGGACCCGTCCTCACCATCCACGGCTTCACGCGCGGCGCGCAGCGTCGCAAACTCGAAGGTCTCGCAAACTCGCCCGACGACGCCTTAGGAGAACCGAGCGACTGACGCGACCTGAGGTAGCCACGCCCGCCCGCCTCCTTTTTACTTTTCACCCGTGCCTTCCATATACTCGAACGCGAATGGAAATTCCGAAAGCTTACGACCCGAAGCTCGCCGAAGGAGAGCACTACTCGCGCTGGGAGGCGCAAGGGTTCTTCGCGCCTGAAATCAACCGCGACCCCGACGCGCCCGTCTATTCCATCGTCATCCCGCCTCCGAACGTCACGGGCTCTCTGCACATGGGGCACGCGCTCCAGCACACCATCATGGACGTGCTCACGCGCTATCACCGCATGCGGGGTTATCGCACGCTCTGGCTGCCCGGTATGGATCACGCAGGCATCTCGACGCAGATACAGGTCGAGAAGCAGCTACGCAAAGAGGGTTTGTCGCGCCACGATCTCGGACGAGAGAAGTTCGAGGAGCGCGTCTGGCAGTGGAAGGAGCAGTACGGCGGCGAGATTTTGCGGCAGATGCGACGCGAAGGCGCGAGCGTGGATTGGTCGCGCGAGCGTTTCACGATGGACGAGGGATTGTCGCGCGCCGTGCGCGAGTTCTTCGTGAGGATGTACGAGAAGGGTTGGATTTATCGCGGCGAGGGTCTGATCAACTGGTGCCCTAAAGATCAAACCGCGCTCTCCGATCTAGAAGTTGAGAAGGTCGAGAAGAAGGACGGCAAGCTTTACTACCTGCAATACCCCGTCAAGAATAGCGACCGCCGCGTGACCGTCGCGACGACGCGACCGGAAACGATGCTCGGCGATACAGCCGTTGCCGTGAACCCGACGGACGAACGCTACAGCGATCTCGTCGGCGCGACGCTCATCCTGCCAATTGCGAACCGCGAGATTCCGGTCGTCGCGGACGACTTCGTCGATCCCGAATTCGGCACGGGCGCGGTCAAGGTCACACCCGCGCACGATCAGAATGACTACGCGATGGGCTTACGCCACGCCCTGCCGCAAGTCCGTGTCATAGACCAGCACGCGCGCATGACGGCGGAAGCGGGCGCAGAGTTTGAAGGGCTTGATCGTTATGAGGCGCGCGAGCGTATCGTCCAGAAGTTTGAAGAGTTGGGTCTGCTCGAACGCGTCGCCGACTACGAGTTTTCGATCTCGCAGTGCGGTCGCTGCCGCACGGTCATCGAGCCTTTGCTCTCGGTGCAATGGTTCTTGAAGCAGTCTGATCTCGGTCGCAAGCCGCTCGAACTGATGCGCGAGCGACACGAGCCGCGCTTCGTCCCCGAAGTGCCATACGAGAAGGTCTACACGAACTGGCTCGAAGGCTTGTACGACTGGACGCTCTCGCGCCAGCTCTGGTGGGGTCATCGCATCCCCGCTTGGTACGACGAGGCGGGGCGAGTCTTCGTCGCACGCACAGAAGTGGACGCACGCCGTGCGGCGGGCACGGACAACCTGACGCAAGACCCGGACGTGCTCGACACGTGGTTCTCGTCCGCGCTGTGGCCCATCTCGACTCTGGGCTGGCCCGACGAGACGCGAGACCTCAAAACCTTCTACCCGACCTCTGTGCTCGTCACCGCGCGCGACATCATCTTCCTGTGGGTGGCGCGCATGATGATGACGGGGTTGGAATTTGTCGGCGAGCGGGCGTTCGATGATGTCTTTATCACGGGCACGGTCTTCGACAAGCACGGGCAGCGCATGTCGAAGTCGAAGGGCAACGGCGTCGATCCGCTCGAAGTCTTCGACAAGTACGGTGTGGATGCGACGCGCCTTGTGCTCGCCGGGATTGGCACGACCGACACGCGCTGGAACGACTCGCAGGTCGAGAGTTACCGCAACTTCGCCAACAAAATCTGGAATGCGACGCGCTTCTGCCTGATGAACTCCGAGGGGGCGCGAGCGGGGCAAGGCTTCGAGGGTGAATCTCAGACGTGGGCACTGCACGACCGCTGGATCATGTCGCGCTTGCAGAAAGCTGTGCGCGACGTGAGCAAGTCAATTGAGGCTTACGAGTTTCACGCCGCCGTGCAGACCGTCTATCACTTCTTCTGGGACGACTTCTGCGACTGGTACATCGAACTCTCGAAAGCGGATGTGACCGCGACTGATGCGACTCCGCAACGCGACGCGGCGCGCAGCCGCGTGCTCACCGTGTTGGAGCAAGCTCTGCGACTGCTCCACCCGTTCATGCCGTTCATCACCGAGGAATTGTGGCAGAAGCTGCCCGGTGTCGGCTCACAACTTTTGCATCCCGCGTATAAAGACGCCGAGCCGACTATCATGCTCGCGAGCTATCCGCAAACGCGCGAAGAGCTGATCGACGAGCGCGCCGAAGCGGACGTACAATCGATCATCGAACTCGTCTCGCGCGTGCGTAACATCCGCTCGGAGATGAACATCAAGCCGGGCGAGCCGGTGCGCCTTCTCGTCGCCGCGCCCGCGGCGTCCATACGCTCGGTCTTCGAGTCAGGCTCACAGCAGATCGCGCGGCTCGTGCGTGCGTCGGAAATTTTAATCAGTGAGTCTCTCGATGCGCCGCGCGCGTCGGCTCGCGCGGTGCTCGCGGGCGGGGCGGAGGTCGCCGTGCCGCTCGAAGGCTTGATCGACTTTGCGAAGGAGCGCGAGCGTCTGAAGGGTGAGCGCGAGAAGCTGGAGAAAGAGGCGGCGAAGCTCGAAGCGCAGTTGGCTAATCGGCAGTTCGTCGAGCGCGCGCCCGCCGAGAAGGTCTCGGAGTTGCGGCAACGCATCAGTGACATCGCGCAACGAACCCGTATGCTCGCTGAGACCATGGAGGTATTCGCCGAATGAGTTGGCTCGACGAAGGCGCGCTCTTCTCGCAGATCGGTGCGTTCCTTGGCGAAGACCTGGGGCGCGGCGACATCACGACGCAGGCGTGCATCAAGCGCAACGCGCACGCGCGCGGTCGCTTCGTTGCGAAAGAAGCGATGATCGTCGCCGGTCTCGAAGCCGCCGAGTCGGTCTTCGCCACACTTGATTCGCAGCAGCAGCTCGAATCCTTCGTCTCCGATGGCGAAGAGATCGAGGCGGGCAAAGTCATCGCGCGCACCAACGGCTTCGCCGACGTGTTGCTCGCGGGCGAGCGACTTGCGCTGAACCTCTTGCAGAGACTTTCCGGCATCGCCACGCTCACGCGCGACTATGTGCGCGCCGTCGAGGGCACGAACTCGGCAATCGTTGACACGCGCAAGACCGCGCCGGGCTTACGTATGCTGGAGAAGTACGCCGTGCAGGCGGGCGGCGGGCGCAATCATCGCTTCGGCTTGGACGACGGCGTGCTCATCAAGGACAATCACATCGCGCTCGCGGGCGGCGTGGGCGCAGCCGTCAAGCGCGCGAAAGAGTCGGTCGGACACCTCCACAAGATCGAGGTCGAAGTCTCGACGGAGAAAGATTTGCGCGAGGCAATCGAGGACGGTGCTGACATCCTCCTCTTGGACAACCTGACGCCCGAAGACACGGCGCGCTTCGCACGTCTTGCGCGCGAGCTTGCGCCCCGCGTGCTGCTCGAATCATCGGGCGGCATCACGCTTGCGAACGTGCGCGCCTACGCAGAGGCGGGCGTCGATCTCATCAGCGTCGGCGCGCTCACGCATTCGGCGCGCGCCATGGACATCAGTTTTAAGATTCAGCCGGGATGAGGGAACTCGCAGGGGAGTCAAGCGTGTAAGATTAGAGCAGTCAGCAGTCAGCATTCAGCCAAGCCGATTGTCGACGGACTGACAAGCAAAGAATTGAAATTTAGTTTTAGCTTGGCTGATGGCTGAATGCTGATTGCTGACTGCTTCTTGGAGGTTCGCTATGCCCGCTCGTTCAACTTTCAAAGTCGTCGCGCTATGCGCGCTCGTGCTCTCGCTGGTCGCGAGCGTTGTCGCCGTGCAGACGCAGCGGCGCAAGCGTCCTTCGCGCCGTGCGACCAGACCCGTAAGCCCGACCTACGTGCCCGCGCCGAGCCCTTTGGCAACGCCTGCGGGCGGCGATCCGCGCCTCATCAGCAGTGCGGAGGATCAACCGCAGCAGGACGACGCGAGCCGCACGAGCAATACGCGGCGGAGCACAAGCCCCGACCCGGACGCGGCGAATCGCGCCGTCAAGCAGTTGTCGAACGAGGTCACGCAGCTCAACAAAAAAGTTGACGAGATGGAGAAGCAGCGGCGCACCGATCTCCTCCAGGAGCGGCTGACGCGCGCCGAGCAGCGCGTCGAAGCCTTGCAGGCGCAGCTCTCCGACGTGATGGAGAAGCAGGCGAACATGCAGGCGCGCGTCGATCAACTCGACGAGGCGATGAAGCCCGAAAATCTCGAACGGCAGGTGGCCACCGTCGGCACGTTCCGCCCCGACGAGACGCGCGACGCGCTGCGACGCCAACTCGACAACGAGAAGAAGCGCGTCAACTCTCAGCTCGACGTGCAAAACACGCGCCGCCAGCAACTCGAAAAGTCGCTCTCCGACGCGCAGCAGCTCGCCGACCGGATGCGCGCCCAACTCGACGACGCGATGCGCCGCGAGGCGGAAGGTGAAGGCAGCACGGGCACGACCAACACGCCTCCACGCACCTCCCCGCGCACGTCTGCGACGCCGGAGCCGACCCCGACGCCGCCAATGTAAGAAACGATGAACGCGGAACGCGGAACAATGAAGTGAAAACTTTTTCTTCCGTTCATCGTTCCGCGTTCATCGTTCATCGTGGCTTCCTATGTCTTCAATCTCACAGCTCGAACTCTACCGGCTCATCAATGAGGCGAACGCGCGGGGCGAGCGCGTGGCGGTTGCGACGGTCGCGCACACGCGCGGCTCAACGCCGCAGCGACGCGGCGCGAAGATGCTCTTCTTCGAGGGGGGGAAGACGGCAGGCACAGTCGGCGGCGGCTGCATCGAAGCTGAGGTCTGGGCGGAGGCGCGCGAGGCTCTGCGCACGGGCGCGTCGGCGCTGCATAAGTTCAGCCTCACGGCTGACGAGGCGAGCGAGGAGGGCATGGTCTGCGGCGGCACGATGGAGATTTTTATAGACGTGTGGCGAGGAAAGCCGTCAACCGTGACGTGTGACAAGTGACAAGAAAGAGTCTAGAGTCTGG
>JAVXVR010000169.1:0-2615 GCA_032230165.1 Acidobacteriota bacterium
CGGCAAGCTCGACATACAGCCCGCAATCGAGCTTACCGACGCGAGCGATGTGCGGATCGGGGGCGGCGTTAAGAAAGTGACTCAACTCGATTGGGCGCAGACCGAGTACCTCTCCCGCAAGATTCAAGAAGCCCCGCTCCGCCTTCGCTTCCAACTCAAAATGTGTGAAGCGGCGCTTTAACCTCAATCGTCGCCAGCCTTTCGAGCCACCTTCTCATTAAATGCAATCAACCGACGGTCGCAGGCGCGATCACTTCGTGAATGGCGCGCACTTCGGAGACGAGCTGCTCGTACTGTTCGAGCGTGAGCGCCTGCGCGCCGTCGGAGAGCGCGCGTTCGGGCTGGTCGTGGACTTCGATGATGAGACCGTCCGCGCCACAGGCGACACCGGCGCGCGCGAGCGGCGCGACCATGTAGTTGTGACCCGTGCCGTGCGAGGGATCGACGACGACCGGCAGGTGCGAGATGCGGCGGACGGCGGGAATCGCCGCGAGGTCTAAGGTGTTGCGCGTGTGCTGCGCGAAGGTACGCACGCCGCGTTCGCACAAGATCACGTTGTAGTTGCCCTCCGACATGACGTACTCGGCGGCGAGCAGCCACTCGTCGAGCGTCGCCGCCATGCCGCGCTTGAGCAGGATGGGCAGGGGCGAACGTCCGGCGCGGCGGAGCAGAGAGAAGTTCTGCATGTTGCGCGCGCCGATCTGGATCACGTCGCCGTAACGCTCGACCATCTCGATGCCGTGCTCGTCCAGAGCCTCGGTCACGATCTTCAAACCGTAAGCGTCGCGAATCTCCGCGAGAATCTTCAAACCCTCTTCGCCGAGTCCCTGAAAGGCGTAGGGCGAAGTGCGCGGCTTGAACGCGCCGCCGCGAAAGAAGCGCGCGCCGCTGCGCCGCACGGCTTCGGCGACGGCGAACGCCTGCGCGCGGCTCTCGATGGCGCACGGTCCCGCGATGAGCGCCAACTCTTCGCCGCCGATGGCGGCGTCGCCGACGCGCACGACCGTCTTCTCCGGGCGGAGATCGAGCGTGATCAGCTTGTAAGGCTTGGTCACGCGGATTGCCTCTGCGACGCCCGGCAGGTTCTCGAAATGCGAAGGATCGACCGCGCCTTGGTTGCCCGTGATGGCGATGGCGGTGCGGTTTGCGCCCGGCAGCGGGTGAGCGCGCAAGCCTAAGTCGGCGACAATTTTGGTCACCGCCGCGACTTCACGTTCGGTCGCGTCGGCTTTCATGACGATAAGCATGATGAATAGTTCTCAGTTCTCAGTTTTAAGTTTTCAGCGGCGGCTTTAACTCTCAGGCTGTGCTTGCCCGAAAATAGTGAACCGGCAGCCGAAAATCATCCGAAGCCATAGTAATATACGCGACTCAGCCGACGAAAGCGCGGCGCGCCGTGGTTTAAGCCTCACATCTTTTCCGGCACGTCGATGCCGAGCGTGGCGAGCGCGAGCGTGAGTTTGTCGCGGACGAGTGCGGCGATGGCGATGAGGACGGAGCGGCGCGCGCGATTCTCCTCAGTGATGATGTGATGCCGGTGGTAGAAGAAGTTGAACGCCTTGCTGAGCTGGAAGACATACTTGGCGAGGTACGCTGGCTCAGCCGTTGAGGCGGCTTGCGCGATGATCTCTTCGAGCCGCGAAGCTAAGATTAAGAGCGACCACAACTCGTCGCCGCCTTCGCCGTTGAAGACTTCGCCGACACTCGTGCGCGCGTCGCTGCCTTCAGACGCCGCATTGATAAACTCCTGCGCGTCGCGGCGCATCTCTTCGCCCATCTTTTTGAAGATCGAGTTCAAGCGCACGGCTGCGTTCTGGCAGTAGGTGCCGGTCTCGCCCTCGAAGGCAAGCGCTTCCTTGAAGTCGAAAGCGATGACGGTGTTGCGCGTGAACTTTAAGAGGAAGTAGCGCAGCGCGCCGACGCCGAGCGCGTGCGCAATCGCGCGCTTCTGTGCGTCAGGCAATCCCTCATGGCGCGCCTCGACTTCGCGCAGGGCGTTGGCTTCGAGAATGTTGATGAGGTCGTCGGCTTTGACGCCAAGCCCTTTGCGCCCGCTCATCTCGACGTGCGGGCGCGCGCGATCCTCCGGGCTCAACTCAAGCCCTAACTCCGCACAAGCCGCGGGCGAGAGCGCGACGACTTCATAGTTCAAATGGACGCTCGCCTCGCGCGACGCGCCGGAGGTGACCGCCGCCGTGCCCTTCTGCACCACGTCCTGCGTGTACGACTGTCGCGTGTCGATGACGTTATAGACGACGCGCCCGCCGCCGAAGTGCGGTCGCGCGTTTGATGCGTCTCCGACGCTCGCGTCGCTCGTCGTTACCCAGACCGTATGACCGTCTTCGTAGGTGTGGAAAGGCTTGTAGTGAAAGTCGAGACCGAGCTTGCCGAGCTTCCAGAGTTGATAAGCGATGTCTTTGCCCGCGTAGGTGACCGTGCCGTTCGAGCGGACGATGATCTTGTCCGCCTCGTGCTCGTCCGTGCTCTCGTGCGAGTCGGTCGGGAGCACCCAGCATCCGGCGTTGCGCCCCTCGGTCTCGAAGCGGATTGTGCCCGTCTCTTTGAGTCGCTCGAAGGCGCGCTGCCAGAAGCCCAGGTGGAGAATGTCGGATTCG
>JAVXVR010000490.1:0-3048 GCA_032230165.1 Acidobacteriota bacterium
ATCTCGTCGAGGAAGAGCGTGCCGCCATTCGCCTGCTCAAACTTGCCCGCCCTGCGCGCGCTTGCGCCCGTGAACGCGCCCTTCTCATGACCGAACAACTCGGACTCGATCAACTCCGACGGCAGTGCCGCGCAGTTGACGGCGACGAATGTGCCGCGCCGACGCGAGCGACTGCGCTCGTGAATCGCGCGCGCCACCAACTCCTTGCCCGTGCCCGACTCGCCGCGCACGAGCACCGTCGCTTCCGTCTCCGCCACCTTCTCGATGAGCGTGCGCACGCGGCGCATCGCCTCGGAGTTTCCGAGCAGCGTCCCGCCCGCGCCGGTCTCCGTCTCAATGCGCTCGCGGAGCTGTTTGTTCTCGCTACGCAGTCGGATCGTTTCGAGCGCGTTCTTGACGGCGAGTCGCAGGTCGTCAACCTCGAAAGGTTTCGGCAGGTAGTCGTAAGCGCCCGCCTTCATCGCCTCGACCGCCATCCGCTCCGAGCCGTGCGCCGTGATGAGGATGACGAGCGCGCTATCGGAATCTTTCGCCTTCAACTCCTGCAAAAAGTCGAGACCGCTTCGACCCGGCAAGTTCACGTCGAGCAGCATCAGATCGAAGTCACGGCGCGTAAGCTTCGTCTGAGCCTCGTCCACACTTCCGGCTTCTTCAATCTCACAACCGAACGCGGCGAGAGCGCGCCGCATCCCGTAGCGCGCCGCCTCCTCGTCGTCCACGATGAGCAGTCCGAGACCTTCGTAAGTTTTCATTTCGTTTGACATGATCCAAAACCTTCGCGACCAAACGACGCGCGCAACCTTATCGACGCGCATCTTCTCTATACGACGCGCTCAGGTTTATCTTTCGCCGCGCTCATGATCGGCAGACGCAACTCGAAGCGCGCGCCCTCGCCCTCCCTCGCGGGTGCAAGCCGCGCCTCGCCGCCGACATCCTCGACGCGCTTGTGGACGATAGCGAGCCCCAGTCCCGTGCCGCGTTGCTTCGTCGTAAAAAACGGCTCCCAGATTCTCCGACGCAGCTCGGCGGGCACACCCGCGCCCTCGTCCGCCACAGACCACGCCGCAAAATCGCCCTCGCGCCGCAGCCCGACGCGAACCGTACCGCCCGCGGGCGTCGCTTGCAAGGCGTTGAGTACCAGGTTCGAGAGCGCGTCGCGCATCGCCGCGACCGCCGCCCCCTCCAACATCTCTCGCGCGTCGGCGCGCACTTCGAGCCGCACGCCCTTGGCGCGCGCCTGCGCCGAGAACAGCTCGACGACGGCGCGCGTCACGTCGTCGGCGCGCGCGGGCGCAACCTCGTGTGGAGGTTCACGCGCGAAGCTGAGCAGTTGCGTGACGCTGCGACTCAGGCGGTCAGCCTCGCCCACGATCAGTTCGAGATCGCGCGAGTATTCGCCCGTCACGCGCTCGTCTTCGCGCATAACCTGCGCGATGGACTTGATCGCCGAGAGCGGATTCTTCACCTCGTGCGCGACCGTGGCAGCCAACTGCCCCAACGCGGCGAGACGTTGACCCTGCGCGAGCTTGCGCTCAAGGTGCAGGTTAACTTCCATCAGCCTGTGATCCTCAATCGCAATCGCGACCTGACCCGCTAACACTTCGAGCACTGAGCGCACGTCTTCCGTCAGGGCTTCCGCTGAAGCGTCAACCAGCATCAAGCCCAAGACCTCTTCGTCGCGCCGGAGCACGTAAGCCGCCTCGAACTCGTGTGCGCGCAGGCGCGAACGCCACTCGATGCCGCCTGCCTCGCCCGCGCGCGCCAGCTCGAAGAGCGCCGCGATCCATTGATCGCTCTCCGCTTCGACTTCCAAAATTTTCTCCGTCGCACGCGCCGCGCCGTTTCCGTTTGTCGCGTTTTCTTCGGCGGCTGCGTCGCGCTGCGTCGGTAGAGAGAAACGGACGCGGCGCAGACCCAACTCCTCAGCCGTGCGCGCCTCGACGAGTCGCAGCAGCTCCGGCAGTTGTCCGAAGCGACCCGACTGCGCGCCGATGCGCGTCAAGACTTCGCGGTAGAGAGCTGCCTCGCGCTCGAAGAGTTTGTGGAAACGCCTTTCGAGCCACGCGCGAAGGGGCGCGAAGACGAACGCGAAAGCGAGCACGAGCAGCGTCTCGATGACGCCCGCGCGCAAGCCGAAACGTGTGGTCAGCCACGCGGCGAGCGTGCGTATGCCGTAGAGATAGACAACGAGCACGACCGCCGCGAAGGTGGCGACGACGAGACTCTCCTGAATGATCAGCTCAAGGTAGCGATAGCGATAAATGTAGTAGGCGATGAGCGCGGTCGGAAGGATCGAGCCGAGGTTGGCGAGCGCGCGCAAGTATTCGCCCGTCTCCGTCCCGCGCCCGACGCCGAGCGCGTAGGCGGCGACGAGCAGCACGGCGATGGCGACGAACGAAGCCGAGAGCGTGTGCATCAGACGCCGCTCGCTCTCCGAATCAGACGCGCGCGCGATGAGGTAGTCGGTTACAGCGACGAGCGCGAGCACGTAGCCCGCCCAGACGCCGAAGGGCAGCACGAAGAACGAAAGCTTCACGAGCATCGGCGCATAGTCACCGCGCCAGATTTGCCATATTGAGATCGCGAGAAAGAGCGTCGGCACGTAGGAGAGCCACACGCGCGCTCGCTCAAACCGCGTCAGCTCGCGCTGTTGGGATCGCGCCCAGAGGTGCAGGTGGACGTGGAGGAGCAGCGAGTAAGAGAAAGTGATGCTCGTGACGGCGACCGTGTCGGCGAGGCGCAGGGCGAAAGACCAACGCGCCACGTCGAGACCGAACACGTGCTGTAGCGTGATGACGAGATTCGAGGCGTGCCAGAGTCCGATGCCGACGGCGAGCGCAAGCAGGACGCGCTCGGCGCGCGCCAGCTCATGCCGCTGCCGCGCCAGCAGCAAACTCATCCACAGCGGCAGCGCCGCGCCGACGCTGTAGCCGACGAGTTGTATGACTTCGAGCAGCGACATAGAGGGAGTGACGAGTGACAAGTGACAAGTGACGAGCAAGACAAACTGATTTACTTGTCACTTGTCACTTGTCACTCGTCACTGGT
>JAVXVR010000509.1:0-3564 GCA_032230165.1 Acidobacteriota bacterium
ACTAGCGCGGCGGTTTCAAATTCGAGATCGGTCGCAGGGGAAAACTAAAGCAGCGTCCGTGGCGCGAACGCCGGACGCTGCTTTAGTTTTTTCAGTTACGCGCCCGCGACCTTTCAGGGCGTCGCGGTGGTGGGCTTCTGCGAGCCGGACGACGCACTGCTGCCGGTGCTGCTGCTGCTGCCCGCCCCGCTCGTGCTGGTCGAAGAGGTGGGCGAAGTCGTGCTCGTGGTGTCGCTCGTCGCAGACTTCGTCGCGTCGGTCTTGCCGTTGCCGCCGCCCGACGCGCTCGAACTGCCCGATGCAGCCGTCGCGCCAATCGCGCCCGAAGCAGCCGCCGACGTGGCGCGCGTCTCCGCCTTCGCCTGCTCGTCGCGCAGGGCTTCCATGCGGCAACTCCCCTCGAAGATCGCGCCCTGCTCGATGACGAGCGCGGGCGTCTGGATGTTGCCCGTCACCTTCGCCACGCGACCCAGCTCGATCCGCTTCGTGGCGATGACGTCCCCGTTGACCGTGCCGTAGATTTGCGCGACCGAGACTTCGACGTTGGCATCAACCTGTCCGCCCGTCGAGACGATGAGCGTGCCGTCCTGCGACGAGACGCGCCCCGAGAGGTGACCGTCCACGCGCAGCATCCCTTTGAAGTTCGCCTCGCCCGTCATGTTCGTGCCATTGCCAACGAAGCCTGTGAGCGTGCCTTCCTTGATGTCGCGCGCGAGCGCGTCCGATTCGGTGTACGCCTTGCCTGAGTTCGCTTGTCCGTCGTTCATGCTCCCACGCACTCCTGTTGAAGAGTTTTGCTCCGGCGCGAGGCGGCGCTGGTGCGTGTCCTCATTCGCCGTGTAGGTCGGGGCGGGCGGCTGCGCGTGCGGCTGCTGCGGCTCCGGCTCATCTTTCGGTTTCCCCGGTCTGAACATCTGATTTACCCTCCGCTGAAAATTTCGGTCGGACGCCTTTCGTGCCCGCCAAGGCGCGATGAAGTTTTGCCCGCCTCCGGTCGTGAAATGAAATTTAGGCAGTAAGCAAGAGGTTGGCTCTGGAAGACGGGAACCACAGGCTTCTGCTCTACGCACGCGAATGATAAGCCGGAAGAGACTCAGGTGACAAGAGCCGAAAGTCGTCAACGGTAAGCCTTGACGGGTGACGAGCGAAGAAAGTCTCTTTCCCGTTACCCGTCACGGTTTACCGTTAACGACTTATTTTTGACGTTCCCGATCTCTGGGCGCGGGTAAGTCGCGGAGGGAGGTAAGAACTGTCACCTTCAACCTAGTATTCGCGCTTATCGCTCAGAATCTTCGTCCCCGTAGTCGCACTGGCTGAAGCAGTCGCCGGGAGTCTCATCTGCACGTTTGCCGTTGCGGTCTTGCCGTCCTCGACGTGCACATCCTCCTGCCGGGTCTCGGCAAACCCCTGCGCCGTGACCGCCACGACGTAAGTGCCCGCGGGCAAGCCCGACACTTTGTAGCGACCCTGCGAGTCGGTCGTGGCGTTGGCATTCTTCTGCCCGCCCGCGTCCGTGGCTGTGATCTGCGCACCGGAGACGACCGCGCCCATGGGGTCTGTGACCGTGCCCGCGATTTCGCCGCCCGCCGCGACGACCGCCAGCACACACATGAAGCAGATGATGGAGAGCGCGCACGCCGCCAGTAGAATTTTACGGTAAACCATTTTTTCTGACTCCTCGAAAGTGAATGACTAATAACACACTCGCGTGAGTTTAACGAACGGGCGGGCGCTTAGTGGCAAAAAATTTTTAGATTGTCACGAAGAGGATGATTGCCGGGACGCACGACGAACCCTTGTCGCCCGCGTGCAGGACATTATTTGAGCGCGCGCCGAAGTGGTATGATGGCGCACGCTCAAAACCAGCAGATCACAACGGACGGGGGTCGTGTGTGCCATGCCCAGCGAGATGGTTCAGTTTCAGAGCAACGGCGGGGAGACGGAAGGATATCTGTCAGTCCCGGAGTCGGGGACGGGCGCGGGCGTCGTCGTCATACAGGAGTGGTGGGGCTTGGTGCCGCACATCAAGCAGGTGACGGACAGATTCGCGGCGGAAGGCTTCGTCGCGCTCGCGCCCGATCTCTATCACGGTCGCTCGACCACCTCGCCCGACGAGGCGGGCAAGCTCATGATGGCTCTTGATATTGACCGGGCGGAGAAAGATTTGCGCGGCGCGGTTGGGTATTTGCTCGCGCATCCGGCGACGACGAGTGCTTCGGTCGGCACGGTCGGCTTTTGCATGGGCGGCGCGCTCTCGCTCTACGCGGCGTCGAAGAACGAGCAGGTCGGCGCGTGCGTCGTCTTCTACGGCATCCACCCGAAGGTGCGCCCCGACTTCGAGCGTTTGCGCGCGCCGGTGCTGGGCTTCTTCGGCGAGACCGACGAGTCGGTGACGCCCGACAAGGTGCGCGCGCTCGAAGCGGAATTGAAAGAGCACGGCAAGCACGCCGAGATGCACATCTACGCGAACGCGGGTCATGCCTTCTTCAACGACGCGCGACCGGAAGCCTACGACCCTGCGGCTGCATCGGACGCCTGGCGGCGCACGCTCACCTTCTTCCGTGCGAAGCTAAACGGCAAGGATGAGTGATGAAGCAGCGACGCGCGGTCGGGTTGCGCGTGCGCGGGCTGATGACTTAAAACATTAGCGATGTTTGTCGAAAGCAAAATCAAGACGCGGCTGCTGCGCCAGATGGGCGCGTGCGTCAAAGACTTCTCGATGATTGAGGACGGCGACCGCGTGCTGGTCTGCCTATCGGGTGGTAAGGACAGCTACACGATGCTCGACCTGCTGCTCGACGTTCGCGAGCGCGCGCCCGTCCGCTTCGACCTGCTCGCCTTCAACCTCGATCAGAAGCAGCCAAACTTTCCGGCGCACGTGCTGCCCGAATATCTCGCTTCGCGCGGTGTCGCTTTCCGCATCGTCGAGCGCGACACCTACTCGGTCGTCAAGCGGCTCGTGCCCGAAGGCAAGACCTACTGCTCGGTCTGCTCGCGCCTGCGACGCGGCATCATCTACACGGTCGCGCAGGAAGAGGGCTGCACCAAGATCGCGCTCGGTCATCACTCGGACGACATCGCGGCGACATTTCTGCTGAATCTCTTCTTCGTCGGCACGCTCAAGGCGATGCCGCCCGTGTTGAGATCGGACGATGGGCGCAACACCGTCATCCGCCCGCTCGCCTACTGCAAAGAGTCGGACATCGCTGAGTATGCTGCCGAGAAACAGTTTCCGATCATCCCCTGCGATCTGTGCGGCACACAGACGAACCTCAAGCGCGTGCGCGTCAAGAATTTGATCGCGGAATTAGAGAAAGAGATTCCGCACGTCCGCGCCTCGATGTTGACCGCGCTCGGAAACGCGATCCCCTCTCACCTGCTCGACCCTAAGCTCTACGACTTCCGGCGGCTCGCGCCCATCTCGTCTGCCGACATCGAACGGGAACTCGACGCTGCGCTCGGACACGCCGACCCTGCGGGCAACATTGAGCCGATGCTGGTTTCGATCTCCAGTTAATTTCTCGCCGGGCGAAAAGAGAAAAGCGAGTGGGCGCGATCCATTTG
>JAVXVR010000189.1:0-3833 GCA_032230165.1 Acidobacteriota bacterium
CATGATGTTGGTGTAGGTGATCGTGTAGGTGATGTCCGCGCCCGGCACGGCGTCGGTCGCGCCGCCTACGCCCGTCGCGTTCGACACGGTCGCCGTCTTCGTCAACTGGAGGAAGCTGGTGTAGAGGCGGTCGAGGGTGTCGTTCTTCTGGGTATTGTCGATGCCGGAGGTGGCGCGGATGGTGGTGGAGAACGCCGTCAGAATCGTCTGACCGGCGGGCGCGGTGATGCGCACGAGGATGTTTGCCGACGCGCCGAACGCGACGGCGATGGTCGTCGAGCCGCCGCCCGAAACGGTGGTGTAGGACGTGCCGCCGTTCGTGCTGATCTCGACGGTGAAGCCGGCGGGCACGGTCGGCGCAGTGAGCGTGAACGTGTCGTTGGCGTTGCCGGTGTTCTGGACGGTGTTGGTGTAAACGATGACGCCCGAAGCTGTCGTCACGCCGCCGGGGGCGACGCCCGCGATGCCGGTCGTGACGCTGCGATTCGTGAAGTCGTCGTTGTTGTTCGTCGCGCCGACCGCGCCGGGGTTGTTGAAGGGTCCGAGCAGGACGCTGCCGACCTGCGTGAGCGTCGTCGGAATCTGGAAGCCCTGTCCGGCGACGGCGACGCCGCCCTGAATGGGTTCGTTGAAGTTGGCGTTGCTGTCGCCGTTGTTCGTCAGGTTGTCGCCCGACTGATCGGTGACGACGTTGCTTATCGTGTTGTTGGCGAAGGCGTCAACGATCTCGTAGATCGGCGTGGTCGCGTTGGTCGTCGTGATGGTGACGATCAGCGAGAAGTTCGCGCTGCACGTGGTCGAGGTGAGCGGGGCGGCAACCTTGAAGGCGACGCGCGTCGTCGAGGAGAGCGGCGCGGGCGCGGTCGTCGTCCACGTCGCCGCCTGCGGCGCGGTGGTGAGCGCCGAGGTCGTGTAGAGCGTCCCGGCGGGGAAGGTGTTCGCTGCCGAGACCGCCGTGCCCACAGGGATGGGCGCGACGATGTAGATGCCGGAGTTGCCGCCGAGCGTCATGGCTGTGGCGGGGCGCGCGCCGTCGTTGCAGACCGAGGTAGTGTAGGTGATGTTCGATCCCAAAGCGACGGGACCCGCCGGGGCGGTGAGCACGGCGCGCAACTGCACATCGTTCTGGATCGGCGCGTTGATGCTGCCGACCGCCTCGCGGAGTCCGTTGACGGACAAGGCGGAGACGGTGCGCACCTCGTGTGCTGAGGTGTTGGCGAGCACGTTATCGGCAGCCGAGTCGCCGAGCGTGACGGTGATCGTCTGACCGGCGGGCGCGCTCGCGCTGACATTGATGCGGACGATGACGGTCGCGGCGGCGTTCTGCGCGAGCGCCTTGAGCACGTCCGCGCCGTTCGTCAGGATGTCTGTGTCGCCCGCGCCGATCACGTTGTCGCCGTTGTCGATGACGGCGGCGACGATTGTGCCGTAGCTGGCGTTGTTGATCTGGACGCTCGCGCCCCCGGCGAGGAAGCGCACCTGATCGGCGAAGTTGCCGGTATTCGTGACGGTGAAGTTGAAATCGACCGCCGTCTGTCCGGGCACGACCGCGGAGTTATTCTGCCCGTCGGGCGTGATGGTCAAGCCCGCGACGTTGGCGACCGTGACGGTGACGGTGTTCGACGTGGCACTGTAGCTGTTCGTCCCGTCGGAGTAGCTGGCGGTCGCCGTATTGGAGATGACGGTGCCGCCCGCAGTGTTCTGCGCCATCACGGGCGTGACGAGGGCGCAGAGCATCGCGAGAAGCGCGAGCCCGGCGCGGCGCAGTGTGCGTGTGGGTCGGAGGGTCTGTGTCTTCATCTTAATAAGTCCTCAAAATTTCTCAGGGGAGTTTAAATCGGTTGGAGCCGGGCGGCTCCGAAGGCGTCGGAGACTCGGGCGCGGTCGGCTGCGCGTGGGACGCGCTACTTGGCGCGCACTTTATAAGAGGCGGTGAGCGTCGAGCCGGCGGCGAGCGGGTCAGTCCACTCATAGCGCACCTGCGTGTAGAGCGAGACGGGTGCGGGCACTTGCTTCACCGTGCCGTCAGCCTGCTTCTCCTCGATGGTGGGCTGCGTTGAGTAGGACTTGCCGTTGTCTATGCTGTACGTCACCTCTGCGCTGTACTCGGCGGTGGCAGAGCCCGCGATGAGCGACGTGCCGGCGGGGATGTGCGCGACCGTCTTATACTGGCGCGCCGCGCCATCGCCCTCGTTCGAGGAAACGACCTTCCAGTCGAGGACTTCGCCGGGGTGAACCGAGCCCGCCTTGTCGAGCACGATCGCTTCATCGCCGCGCGCGACCGAGCCGGTGAGCATGACTTTCACTTCCGGGTGACCGCCTGACTTGGCTGCCATTTGTTTCTGCGCGAACGCCGCCGCTGCGCCGGTTGCCAAGAGGCTCAGCGCGATGAGCACGATGATGCGCGATTTTGTTTTCAGGGTCTTCATCTCTTTTCAGTCTCCTTCAACTTCGTGTGGGGTGTTTACCAGTGTGTGTTCATCGTCAGGGTCTAACCGACGGAGGGTTTGAGGATGGGAGCGGGGACTGCGCTGCCGTTGCGACGCCGCGCGCGTGGCGCTTCGCGTTCGGCGAGCGCGCAGGCGACGGCGTACATGAAATTTTTTGTCTCGACGGGGCGCGGAAGCACCGCGGCGAAATGCGAGTGAGCGGCGGCGCGCATGATCTGCGCGGGCTTCTCGTGCAGCGCGATGAGCGGCACGCGCGGCGCGATCTCCGAGAGGGCTTCGACGGCTCCGGCGCGACCGAAGCCAACCATGTCGAGCCCCAGCGCGATCAGATCGAAGCGTCCGTCGGCTGCCGCGCGCAGCATGTCCATCGTGTGGCGGCAGACCTCAGCCTCGTGCCCGGCGGCACGCAGTGCGCCAGCCAGTTCCTCAACCGTTTCGCAATTGTCGTCGCAAATCATCACGCGAGCCATTCAGTCGTCTCTCAACTTCCCGTGGGATCGACCGCCCCTTGCATACACTCGGTCGCACAAGATGGTTAACAAGCCCTGTGCCGCGCCTCACACCTATCCGAGATATGCCTGCAAGTGAGTAAATGATTAGGTTTGCGGGAAGGGTGGGATTCGTCGGGCGCGACGCCGGGCGGGGGGGAAATGACAAAGGCAACTGACGTTTTGTCAGCCGCGCTGCCAACCTGTCAGCTTATTTGAGAGATGAGGCTGCTGAAGAGTGGTGAAGTAAAAAGGGAGTTTGATCTCGACCGTCAAGCCTCGCCGCCTTCGCCATACTCGCGAAGCTTTCGGTAGAGCGTGCGCGAAGAGATGCCAAGGATGGCGGCGGCGCGCTCGCGATTGCCGTCCGTCTCGGCGAGCACGCGGAGGATATGTTGTCGCTCGATTTCGTCAAGCGTGGGCGGCGGGAAATCCGACGCGTTGTGCGAACCTTGTGCAGACGCGCCGCCCTCCGATCCCTGACTTCTGATCTCTGGCGGCAAGATTTGATCCGCTTCGAGCGCGTCGGAGGTCGAGAGCGCGGCGGCACGTTCGAGCGCGTTGCGCAGCTCGCGCACGTTGCCGTGCCAGTCGTGTGCCTCGACGCGGCGGCGTGCGTCTTCGGAGAGGGCGAGCGCGGGTCGGTTGAAACGCTCGCGGTAGATCGCGACGAAGTGTTCGACGAGGGCGGGGATGTCTTCGCGCCGCTCGCGCAGAGGCGGGACGTGGAGCGAGATGACGTTGAGACGGTAGAAGAGATCGGCGCGGAAGCGACCCTGTTGCACGTCTTCGGCGAGACGGCGGTTTGTCGCGGCGATGATGCGCACGTCCGCCGCGCGGTCGCGCGTCGAGCCGACGCGGCGGTAGCGACCGTGTTCGAGGAAGTGCAAAAGTT
>JAVXVR010000546.1:0-2769 GCA_032230165.1 Acidobacteriota bacterium
TTATTTCTTGCTTGTCACTTGTCACTCGTCACTTGTTACATTTTGAGGTGTGCCATGAGCGATTCACCCGAAATGACGATTGAGGCGTTGCGCTCCGTGCCGCTCTTCGCCTCGCTCGACGACGCCGACGCGCGCGCCCTGCGCGGTCTGCTCAAGACGAAGACGCTTGCACGCGGCACGCTCCTCTTCCGGCAGGGCGACGCGGGCGACGCGATGTACTTGATCGAGGCAGGGCGCGTCCGCGTCTACGTCGTGGATGTGGGGGGTGAAGAAGTGACGCTGGCGGAGCTGGCGCGCGGCGACTTCTTCGGCGAGATGGCGATCATCGAAGGCAAACCCCGCACGGCGAACGCGCGCGTCACGGAGGACGCGCGCCTCGCCTCGCTCTCGCGCGAAGACTTCCACGCCTACGTGCGCCACCACGCCGAAGTGGCGCTCGCGATGGTCGGCGCGATCTCCGAGCGGCTGCGGCGCACGGACGATCTGCTGCGCCGCCGCGTCTCCCGCAACGCTAACGAAGAGGAGCGCGCGCAACAAACTTTCGCCGACCGCCTCGCCGACAAGGTGACCGACTTCGGCGGCAGTTGGACGTTCATCGTCCTCACGGTCGCGTTCCTCGTCATCTGGATGCTCTTCAACACATGGCTCAAACGCGATCAGGGCTTCGACCCGTATCCGTATTCGTTCATGGACGTGATCAACGGCATGGTCGCCGCGCTCTTGACGCCGATCATCCTCATCTCGCAGAACCGGCAATCGGAGAAGGACAGACTCCGTGCCGATCTCGATTACCAGATCAACCTGAAGAACGAGTTGGCTCTCGGCGAAGTCCTGCGCCGCCTCGACGTGCTCGAGAGCGAGCGTCTGCCCGCGCTCTTCGCAGAGCAGAACGCGCGCCTCACGGAAGGCAAAAGGTAGAAGTTCAAAGTTCAAAGTTCAAAGTTCAAAGTCAAAAGGGAAGACCCGCCGGGTATCTGCGCCCCTCATTTTTGCCTTTTGCCTTTTTACTTTTGCCCTTTGCGACGGGGCGTCGTATCTTGATCGCGTTCGCGGACACTTGATTGATCTTGAGATTCGACGAGAGATGATCCGAGCCATACTGTTCGACTACAACGGCGTCATCATCAACGACGAGCCGTTGCATCTGGAAGCTTATCGGGAGGTTTTGCAGACGGAAGGCGTCGGACTCACCGACAGTGAGTATTACGACTGCCTCGGCATGGATGATGTGACCTTCGCCCGCGCCGCTTTCTCGCGCGTGGGCAGGGAAGCGTCAGACGACGCATTGCACGCGCTCATCGAGCGTAAGACGGGACGGTACGTCGAGCTGATCAAGGACGAGCTGCCGCTGTGTCCGGGCGTCGTTACGTTCGTCAAAGCCTGCGCGCGACAATGGCAACTCGCCATCGTGAGCATGGCGCGGCGGGTCGAGATCGAGCCGGTGCTCGAGCGCGCGTCGCTTGCACAATCTTTTGTGGCACTTGTCACCGCCGAGGACGTGCGCGCCTGCAAGCCCGATCCGGCGGGTTACCTGCGTGGGCTTGAACTCTTGAACGAGAAATCCGGCGCCGCGTCGCAGTCGCCGCTCGCAGCCAGCGAGTGTCTCGTCATCGAAGACTCGCCTGCGGGCATCAAGTCGGCGCGCGCCGCAGGGATGCGCACGCTCGGCGTGACGAACACCGTCGCCGAATCGCGCCTGCGCGCGGCAGGCGCGGACGTGGTCACGCACAGTCTCGCCGACTGGACGCCCGACGCGGTCTATCACGTCTTCTCGAAACGATGAAATAGGAACGGTGAACGATGAACTGAAGACGGGTCGTTTTCAGTTCATCGTTCATCGTTCATACTTTCTCCTATGACTCCGGCTGGCAAACTCAAGGCGACAGAGGCGCGTCGGCGGTTCGAGAACTTGATCGCGCAGCCGGACGCCTCGATTGATCTGGCGCACGCCGCGCTGCTCGTCGCTGCCGAAGAGCAGCCCGCGGCGGACGTGGAGCACTACCGCGCGCGCCTGTTCGAGCTGGGCTTGGCGGCGCGCGCCTTCGTCGCCGCGCGCTCGTGGGAGCCTTTGGACGCGCTCAACGAGTTCGTCTTTCGCGAGCTGGGCTTCGTCGGCAATCAGTCGAACTACTACGACCCGCGCAACAGTCTGTTGCCCTACGTCATAGACGAGCGGCGCGGCATCCCGATCACGCTCGCGGTCGTTTACATCGAACTCGGTCGGCGCGCGGGTGTGGAGGTTGACGGCGTCGGACTGCCCGGTCACTTCGTCGTGCGTGCGCGCGCCGACTCGTCGCGCGGGGCGCAGACCAAGCTGATCGATCCGTTCAATCGTCGCGTCATAGACGAAGAGGACTGTCAGGAGCTGCTCGACTCGCTCTACGGCGGACAGGTCGCGCTCGCCGACGAGCACCTGCGCGCGGCGACGAATCGCGAAATACTGGCGCGCATCCTGCGCAATCTGAAAGCCGTCTATGCGCAGAACCGCCGCTACCTGCGCGCCGTCTCCGTCATCGAACGCATCATGCTGCTCGACCCGGAAGCGCACGACGAGCACAGGGATCGCGGCGCGCTCCTCGCGCAACTCGGTCGCTATACGGAAGCCATCTCGGAAATGCAGACTTATCTCTCGCGCCCCGCCGCCGACGCCGAGCAGGTGCGCGAGCAACTGAAAAAAATTCAGGTGCAACAGGCGATGCTGAACTGAAAATAGTCGCGGGTCTGGAGTCTGGAGTCTGGAGTCAAAGGCAGTAAAGAATTTTGACTCCA
>JAVXVR010000017.1:0-6145 GCA_032230165.1 Acidobacteriota bacterium
CTAATCAGCGTTGATCTGCGTTCATCTGCGGCTAATTTATTTGCTTAATTCTCTGAGTGCAGCGACGAGACGTTCAACCTCGGACTCGTCATTGAAGAAATGCGTGGCGACGCGGATGCCTTCGGGCTTCTGCGTGACGGCGACACCGTGCGTGTGCAGATGATGCACGACGCGCGACGGATCGGCGCACGCGACGAGCGTCTCTGCCGAGCGCGCGGACTCTTCGCGCAAGGGCGACAAGACTTTCCAGCCCGCCTCGCTCAAACTCTCTGTCAACAGCCGGTTCAATTCCAGCGCGCGCCGCTCAATGCGCTCGCCCCCGATCCACAAGTGATACTCGATTGCTGCTTCGAGAGCGAAGATTCCGGCGAAGTGCGGGCAGCCCGTCTCGGCGCGTGCGGCGGCATCAGTGCGCAGATCAACCGCGTCATTCTTCATCGCGAACGGGTGATGGACGCTCATCCAACTCACCGCGCGCGGTCGCGCCTCAGCCATCAGCTCGCGACTGAGGAAGACGAAGCCCGATCCGTAGCCCGCGAGCAGCCACTTGTGACCCGTCGAGCAGAGCGCGTCGATCTTCATGCGCCGCACGTCAATCTCGAAGACGCCCGCCGACTGCGCCGCGTTGACGACGAACCTGTGCCGCCCCTTCGCCTCGCCGATCTCCGCCAGCGGCGCGCGGAAGCCGTTCGAGAATTGCACGTGGCTGAGACAGATAACGCCCGTGCGATCCGTCAATGCGCCCTCGATGTCTTCCGCCAGCAGCTCGCCGCCGCGCGCTTTGAGCAGATGAACCGGGACGCCGCGATGAATCCACGGCAGCGTCGAGACGGGAAACTCCAACTCGCAAGAGACGACCTCGCCGCGTGATTCGAGCGCGTCCACTATCAGATTCATGCCCTGTGAGGTGTTCGTCGTGAACCCGATCTCGTCAGGCTCGGCATTGATGAGTCGCGCGACCAGCTCTCGCGCACGCTCGCGACGGCGCAGCCACTCATTCCACGGCGCGTCGCCCGATGCGAGCACTTCGCGGTAAAACTGCGACGCGGCGTCCGCCACCTGTCGCGGGATCGCGCCGGTCGCCGCGCTGTTGAGGTACGCCACCGTTTCCGTCACAGGGAAATCGCGCCGGATGCTTCCCCAGTCGAATGCTTCGAACATCGCTTCACCCCCCACACGCTTGCGCGCAAACCTTCGAGACCCGAACCGCCTTGACGACATTAGCGCGCGCGTCTATCTTCGCACGAGTTTACCGAGACGACGCGCACCGGAGGAGTTTTACAACATGACAGCCGAGATTGTCGCGCACCAGCCCGCGTGGGCAATTCCTGATTACTTGGAAGCGCGCGACCAGTCTCTTCACATCAACGGCGCGGACGCGCTTGAGTTGATCAAAAAGTTCGGCTCGCCGCTCTACGTCTTCTCCGAGCCGCGCATCCGCGCCAACGTCGCGCGCCTGCGCCGCGCCGCCGAAGACTTGGATCGCCCCGTCAGGTTCTGCTATGCCTCAAAGGCAAACTCGAACATGGCTGTCTTAAAAGCCGTGCTCGACGCAGGCATTGACATCGAGGTCAACAGCGGCGGCGAGTTGTTCAAGGCTCTGCGCGTCGGCTTTCGCCCTGAACAGATCATCTTCAACGGCACGAGCAAGGCGGACGACGAGCTGGACGACGCCGTGCGTGCAGGGATTCTCTCGATCAACGTCGATTCGGTTTACGAGATCGGTTTGGTTGAAGAGTCGGCGCGGCGCGTAGGGAGACGCGCCAACATCACGCTGCGTCTCGTGCCTGAGATCGGCACGCGCTCACACATCGGCTTGCAGACCGCGCTGCTCACGTCGAAATTCGGCATCACGCACTCGGAGGTTCAAGACGCCTTCCGCCGCGCGCTCGCGAATCCCGACTTGATCAACGTCACCGGCATACACATCCACGTCGGCTCGCAGACGCCGGACGTGGAGCCTTTTACGGAAGCCTTCCGCGCGATGTGGTCGCACCTCGTCACGCTGCATCGTGAGACGGGTCACACGCTCTCGCACATCAACCTCGGCGGCGGCATCCCCGTCAACTACCTGCGCGACCGCTCGCAAGCCGATCAACTCCCCGCGCAAGAGCGCGAGATGCTCGGCGCAGACCTTGAGCCGTCGGAAGTCTTCACTGCTGTGATGAAGATCGCGCGCGCGTCTTCGCGCGACGCCGAGGCGGAATATTTGCTCGACCGCGTCACGATCCTGCTTGAGCCCGGTCGCAGCGTCATCGCCGACGCCGGACTCGTCTTAACGACCGTGCGCAACATCAAGCGGCGACCTGAGACCGGCGACGTGTGGCTCTTGACCGACGCAGGTTTTAATCTGCTGCTCTCGATGACGACTTACAGTTGGTACTACCAACTCATCTCCGCCGCGCGCGCCGACTCGCCGCACACAACACCCTACAAAGTCGCGGGACCACTCTGCGATTCCGGCGACGTTTATTTCGACATCGAAGGCGGCGGGCGTCTGCCCGACTACCGCAACCTCCCTGCTGGCGTCGAGCCCGGCGAAGTCCTCGCGCTGCTTAACTCAGGCGCGTACTCGCTCGCGCAGGCATTCCCCTACAACGGTCGCCCGCTCCCCGCCGCCGTCATGATTCGCGCAGGTGGACGCGCTGACCTCGCGCGGCGGCGCGATACTTACGAAGACCTGTTGACCGGCGACGTTTGGTAGAAGCTTAGTTCTCAGTCTTCGCATTTTTGCTTTGTTCTGAAAACTGAATTTTGGAATCTGAAATTTCAGACCACAAATTGCAAATTTCAAACAGATGTCAAACCTCGAATAGCCGGCGGCGACTTGAGAGGTAGCGCATGAAATACAAACGCTTCGAAGAACTCCCGGTCTGGCAGGACGCTATCAGTCTCGCGGTCGCTGTCTATGTCCTGACGGCGCGCGGCGACTTTAAGGGACAGTCGAGCCTGCGCGATCAGATCGAGCGAGCGTCGGTGTCCGTCTCCAACAACGTCGCCGAGGGCTTCGAGCGCGGGACGACCAATGAACTACTCACGTTCCTCTACATCGCGCGCGGCTCGGCAGGCGAGGTGCGCTCGATGCTCTGCCTCTTGGAGCGCCTGCCCGCCGCCTTCGCCGATCTTAAATCTGAAATCTCCAATCTGAAATCCTCCTGCGAGCGCGTCTCGCGGCAGTTGGGCGCGTGGGCGGAGGCACTGAAGAATTCTGACATCAAGGGACAGCGGTACTTGAACGACAGGTCGCGAAAGGTGTCGCGCGCAGCGTCTGAGCGAGAGGAATTCTTGGAAGAGCTACGCCGCGTCCGCGACGAGAACGCCGCCAATAGTCGCCGCACCGCGTCGGGAGATTGATTAGCTGACAACACAGCATCAAGCGGCACGCAGTCTGACCGCTGAGATGATCAAAACGCCATGAGCCAAAATTATTCGCCAGCCCCGAGCAACATCACGCTCGTGCGCGGTCTGGGCTTAACCGCCGCGACATCCGTCAACATCGCGAACATGATCGGCACGGGCGTCTTCTTGAAGACGCGCGTCATGACGTGCAACGTCGGGACACCCGGCATGGTCATTGTGGTGTGGGTCGTGGCCGGATTGCTCGCGCTCGCGGGCGCGCTCACTTACGCGGAACTGACGACGATGATGCCGCGCGCGGGCGGCGAGTACGTCTTCATGCGCGAGGCTTATAGTCCGCGCTGGGGATTTTTGTTCGGCTGGACGCAGTTCTTCATCGCGCGCACGGGCTCGCAAGCCGCGCTTGCCGTCGGCTTCGCCATCTTCTTGAACATCCTCACGGGCGGCGCGCTCTCCGGCACATACTTCACGCTGCATCCCTTTGGCTTCGCGGTTCCCTTCGGACACTTGCAACTGGTCGCGCTCGGAACAATCGCCATCACGACCCTCATCAACTGCGGCGCGGTTTCTTTGAGCGGCAACATCTCTTCAATCTTAACCTTCGTCAAGATCGCGCTCGTGCTCGCCGTCGGTGTCGGCGCATTCGTGTTCGCGACGGGCGACTGGCATCACTTCGCGCTCGCGAACACAGGGGGCGCGTGCGAGGGCGTGTCTGCTTCGGCGCGGCGATGCTCGGCGCGCTGTGGGCTTACGACGGCTGGAACAACGTCGCGCCGCTCGCGGGCGAGGTGAAGAACCCGCAGCGGAATCTGCCGCGCGCCTTCGTCCTCGGCATGCTCGTCGTCGGCGCGCTCTACATCTTCGTCAACCTCGCCTACTACTACGTGCTCAACCCCACCGAGATCGCAAACGTCTCGACCGCGTCGTCGGTCGCGACCGAAGTGGCGAGCCGCTTCATGGGCGCGGCGGCGATCACTTTGATCGCCGCCGCGCTGATGATGTCCTCGTTCGGCGCGCTCCACACCTCCGTGCTCGCCTCTGCGCGCTACCCTTACGCGATGTCGCGCGACCGCCTCTTCTTCCAGAGTCTCGCGCGCCTCAGCCCAAAGACGCACGTGCCCATCCGCGCGCTCATCGCGCAAGGCGTGTGGTCGGGTGTGCTGGCTCTCTCCGGCTCATACGACACGCTGACCGACTATGCCATCTTCGCTCTCTGGATTTTCTATGGACTGACGACCGCCTCGGTCTTCATCTTCCGCCGCCGGATGCCCGACGCCGAAAGACCGTACCGGACGCCGGGCTACCCCGTCATCCCCGTCATCTTCCTACTCGTCACGGCGTGGCTGCTCTTCACCACGCTCATACCAGACCCGCGCCTCGCGCTCAACGAACTCGGCGCGCTGTTCCACTTCCACCTTCCCGAAAAAGGTTTTCAAGGGATCAACGTCAAACAGTTCGTCGGTCTCGGCTTGATCGCGCTCGGTCTCCCGGTCTACTGGTACTGGTCGCGTCACAACCTCGCGGCAGATCGGGCGGCGACGGCACGCGACGGCGAGTAAAGATCGCCTGCCACAATCCCGTTGACAGGCGTCGGCTGTCGCGCTAGGCTCTGCCTGCTTTCGTCGGGCACAAGCCGTCGTTATCTCACGATCCTTATCAGGTCGAACCCGAATTCTCCACACGCGCCGCGCGCAGGGCGTGTGCGCCACTCAACCTCGCTTTCACCGACCCGCCTTCCACGCACGCAGACCATTGGAGGTATCACATGCGACGAACCTCAATCTTCACAGCCTCAATCGTCGTCGTCGTTCTGCTCGGGCACGCGACGGGCGCGCGCCGCGCCGCGTCAAACGCGCAGGACAACGCCGCCGCCCGCCAGCAGTTGCCCGCCGCGACGCGTGCCGACGTGCCGCAAGAAGTCGCGCCGCAGGGCTCACAGACCGATCTCTCAGGCACCTACCACGGCGTCGTCACCGTCGTCTCGACCGGCGAGACCGTCCCCGCCGTTCTCAAAATCGAGGATGGCAAATTCACGCTGAGGCTCGGCGACAGAGAGACCACGGGCACGATCAAACCTGCCGACGGGCGCGACAACTCGGTCGTCGAGATGACGTTTGACGACGGCTCGCCATTCGGAGCCGACTGGGCGTGCATTCTGCGCGTGAGTAAAGTCGGCAGCCGCCTCTCGCTGCTCGCAGAGCCGGGCGCGCGCGGCGGGTTCTCTTTCCAAACCGGCGTGAGCGGCGAGAGACGCCCCGCGAGCGCCGACAGCAACACCGCCAACACGAGCACCTCGAACGTGACCACCAACCGCAGCGCGAACACCTCCGCCAACACGAGCGCAGTCTCCAACATGAACCGCGCCACGCGCGACTCCAACTCTTCGGGTACGCGCGGCGAGTTCCCGTCCACGATCTTTAGAAATAGGAACAGACCGTCCGTGCCGAGACCCACGCCTGAGTCCGTGTTCATGTCAATGCCCGACTTGCCGACGACTATGTCCGCACCCCCGCCACGCGTGACCGCGCCGGCTCATACGCCCGTACCGGCGAACGCGTCCATGCCGCTGCCTATGTCTTCGACCAGCCCGCCGCCCGCGTCGAATGCTTCAGCTAGCGGGTTGCTCCCGTCCACCGTGCGCGACATCGTGGAGCACCTGCCCGGCGGCGAGTTGGCGCTCGACGCGCCCGCCAAGATGCTGCAAGGCGTCCCGCGCATATTCACGGCGCGCGTTTCCTTCGGCGACATCGGCTCGCAGATCACGGAGGGGATGCCGTCCTCCGCGACC
>JAVXVR010000045.1:0-4431 GCA_032230165.1 Acidobacteriota bacterium
ACCAACGATTGACGACGATGCGGATTTTGTGGCGCGGGTAACCGAGGCGGTCGAAGATTTGCAGGGCGCGCTGCGTGCTGCGCACCGCCGGGATGTCGAGCGTGAGCACTAAGATGATCTCGTCCGATTGATCGAGCGCGGCGAGCGTGATCGAGTCGAAGGTGTGCTGCGGATCGATAACGACGTAATCGAAACGCTCGCGCAGGATTTCAATGACATCGAAGATGTGTTCGGGCTCGATGTCGTCGGCAAGGTCGGCTTCGCGCGGCGCGGCGAGGAGCGAGAGTTTCGAGTTGTGCGGCGCGAGGTAGCTCTTCAAGAGCGTGTCGTCCACGCGCGCGCGGTGCTCGACCAAGTCGGCGATGGAATACTTCGGCTCGACGCCGAGGAAGAGCGAGAGGTCGCCCGCCTGCAAGTTGAGATCGACGAGGACGGTCGAAGCGCCGGTCGCGGCTGCCAGATTCGTCGCGAGGAAGGAAGTGCCGCAGCCGCCCTTCGACGAGAAGACGCTGATCGCCCGCCCGCGCTTTTTCGGTGCTTCCACCTGCGAGGCGCAGAACTCGGCGGTGCGCCCGAGCACGGTGCTGAACTCTTCTTGACGGACGGGCAGGCGCAAGAAATCACGCGCGCCGGCGCGCAAAGATCGCAGGATGAGATCGGGCGAGGCGTCGCGCGAGGCGCAGATGACGCCCGTGCGCGGGCACTCTGTCGCGATGCGCTCGACGAGTTTCAGGTCGGCTTCCGGGTGCGCGCCGAGCGTGACGATGGCGGCGTCGGGCTTGAGGCGGACGATCTCCGGATAGACCTGTTCGGCGTCGTCGCCCGCGACGAGCAGGCGCGTCTGTTCGTGCGCGGCGAGCGCCGCGCGCAACTCTTTGAGCGAGTCGAGTCCGGCGCTGAGGATGATGAAGTTTAACGGGTTCATTGTTGGTTGTCGTTGGTCAGTTGTCGGTTGTCAGTAGTCAGTTGTTCGTTGGTCGCGAGTTCGTTCACCGTGGGATCGTATTTGCGGTTTGCAATCTGAGATTTCAAATTTCATATCTCAGATTTGCGATTTCAGATCGGGTTGGGCACCCAGCCGGAGTTCTCGCCCGTGAGCGTCGTGCTATAGGCGGGCATACGGATCGTTGTGCCGACGAACGGCAGGACGAAGCGGAAGTCGTAAGCTTGAATCTCGACCTTGACCGTGCCCTCGCCGAGCCCGAAGCCGTTGTAGGTGACGTTGACCTGCGCGGGCGTCAGATCGTTAACAAGCGGCGCGCCCGTGCCCGCCGTGTTGCCATAGACAGTCATGTTCTTGATGTCGGCGACGGCGGTCTGCGGCTGGTTGACGGCGTAGCGCGCGCCGCGCCGCGTGGCGTCGGTGAGCGCATTGTGCACCCAGAGGAGGCGTCCGAGTTCGAGGACGCCGAAGGTGAGCGTCAGGAAGACGGTCGCGGCGACGGCGAACTCAACTATCGCCGCCCCGCGCTCGCTTCGTCTTGAAATCATGGCTCGTCTCATCATCTTTTTGACCTTCATTGAACCAACTGCCGCATCGTGCTGCTCGGAGCGACGTTGACGGCGAGCGAGAGCGTGGGTGTCTTTGTCAGCTTGCCGAGATCGAAGATCGGCTGGTAGCCGTAGCCGCTGATGCTGACCGAGATCGTTTGCAGTGCGCCCCCGCTACGGTTTTCCGTCACCTGCACGTTGGCGGTCGTCAACCCCGTAACCACGGGTGAGCCCGTGCCCGCCGTGTTGCCATAGACGACGAGGTTTTTCGTCAGCGCGAAGTTCGTCCCCGGCACTTGACTGATCTGGTAGCGTGCGCCGGCGCGCGTCGCCTTCGAGAGCGTCGTGTAGGTGTAGAAGAAGCGTCCGAACTCGGCGGTTGCGCCGACGAGCATCAGCATGAGCGGCACGACGAGCGCGAGTTCGACCAACTGCGTGCCGCGCTCGTCGCGGCGCAACTGTTTCGGCACGCGAAACATCGCGAACGTCTTCCAACCGCGTCTTGTCTTAACCCGCACGCGCATCACGTTACCTCTCTACTTGTAGAGCACGGGGATGGTCAGCTCAGGGCTCGGCGTGCCGCCGCCGTCGGGGTTGTAGCCGCCGCGACCAAGCACGGTGCGCAAGCCTATGTACTCAGCCTGTATGTCGCCGCCGTTGCCGTTGCCCACTGCGGTCTGTAGGAAGAAGGCGGCGAAGCGATCTATGCGAACCGAGTCGCGTCCGTTGCCGAACTCGCTCTCCTTGATGATCGGAATGAGCACGACACGACGATTGCGCACGCCGTCGCTCCCGGGCGACTGAAAGACGGAAGAGTTGGGCGTCTGCCCGGCGTCGAGTTGCTGTTGCGCGTCGAGGTACTGCTGGTAGGTGATGTTCTCTTTCACGTTCTCGTCGGGTGGCGAAGTGGCGCGGTCAACAGGCCCGCTGTAGCTGCCGAAGCGAGTGTTAAGCCCCTGCCGGACGGGACCCGCGGTGACGCCCGGCTTTGTGTCCACGTATGAACCCGCGCCGACGCAGTTGCGCACGCCGTTGGCGAGGTCTGTGCGCACGTCTTTACCGCCGGGACCATCGACGGCGAGAATCTGGTAGTTGCCGGGTGAGACTTTGTTGCCCGGCGCGGAGCGAATGGTGTAGGTGTTGCCCGGCGTGAAATAGACCACGTCGTCGTCAATCGCCGAGAGCGGAATCCAGTCGCAGAAGACGTTGAGCGGGACAGACATTCCGGCGGTCGCGTCAGCCGTTAGGTTGCGCGACGTGCCCAGCACAGGCGCGGCGAACGTCGTGTTGACGGAGACGGGCGGGATAGAGACTTTGATGAAGCGTATGTTGCGCGCATCCGTCTTCGCCGACGCTTCGTCAACATACGTGCCGTTGAGGTTGCGCGAGAACGTGACGCTCGTGCGCGTGATCGTGACGTTCGACTTGTTGAACTCGTACTTATTCAACTGCTGGACGGCTTGATCGACAGCCTTCTTGATGCCACCGTCGTCTCCGTTCAAGGCGGCGGCTCCGGCGAGCGAGGCGGCGTCCGCCGCGTTCTGCAATTCCGTGCGGACGAGGTAGAAGTGGCTGATGTCAACACACAAGCCAGTGGCGAGGAGAAAGGTGAGCATCCCGAAGGCACTGATGGCGAGGATCGAGCCGCGCTCGCCTCGTCGCGCCCGTCGTATTCGCTGATTTGTCTCTCGCTGCATCTGCTGTCTCCTTAGTCTGTCGTGAGCCAATGCCTCGCCGTTAGTTCGGGATGATGTTGCACGGCGCGGCGGGCGTCGCGCTGGGAAAGTCGCAGGGAACAAAGCCCGCGCTCTCGCCCGGCAGCGAGGTGCGATAGGTCGGCATGTTGAGCGTGCCGCCGATGAGCGGCACGACGAACGTGAATTTGTAACCCGTGATGCTGACCGTCGCGCGTGAGCTGAGCAGGACGCCGTTGAAGTTCTGGTAATCGACGGCGACGTTCGCGGTCGTCAGCCCCTCGACGACCGGCTTTGCCGTGCCCGGCGGGTTCGGGTCGCTGTAAACGACCATGTTCTTGACCGCCGCGATTGAGCCGGCGTCGTTCTTGCGCACGATGGCGTAACGCGTGCCACGGCGCGCGGCGTCTTTGAGAGCGTTGTGCGTCCAGAGCAGCCTGCCGAACTCGATGACTCCGAAGAGGGCGAGCAGCACCGACGTGGATGCGATGGCGAACTCTAGCAGCGCCGCGCCGCGCTCTCGTTGTCTGCGTGCCTTAGGGTTCATCTCGCCTTAGCCTCACTCGCCCGACGTGGGTCCGTTGAAAAGTTGGTGCATCGTCGCCGTCGCGTTAATCGGAATCTTCATCGAGAGCGAGGGAATGCCGGTCAGTTTGCCGAGGTCGAAGAGCGGTTGGTACTTGTAGTTAATGATCGAGACCGTGACCGAATCTATGTTGTTGACCGAAGGACCGTTCGCCACGATGGAGACGTTGGCGGGCGCAAGCCCCGGCAGGATCGGACCCTTCGAGGTGTCGGTGTAGTCGCCGTAAACGACGAGCGAACTCGTCTCTGGAAAGACCCACGAGGCATCGCGCCGCCACTTGCAGGCGTGGCGCGCGCCGGCACGGCAGGCTGTCGTCAGCGTCGAATACTGGTAGAAGAAGTTGCCGAACTCGCTGATGCCCGCGAGCAGCATGAACATGACGGGCAGCACGATGGCAGCCTCGACGAGCTGCGAACCGCGCTCGCCGCGCGCGAGCCGAGAGATGAAGCTTTTGACGGGTCTACACTTCCTCATCGCGCCACCTCATTTATAGAGCACCGGAATCGCGAGCCCGCCCATTTGGACGCCGCCCGGCGAGTACGTTCCGTCGGGCACAGCCATCGGCGAGCCGATGTACTCGACTTCAAGTTTGCAGTCCGTGCCGACCTTGCGGCGGACGAAGAAGGCGGCAAGGTCGTGCGAGGTGACGTTGCGCGTCGA
>JAVXVR010000211.1:0-8064 GCA_032230165.1 Acidobacteriota bacterium
CTTTCGCCGAACCACTGTTTAACTTCACGCGCGCGCGCAAGAGGAATGCCTGCTTGTCGTTCGGGTTCTTCTTCAAGACCTCGTCGGCTTGCGCCGCCGCGCCCGCCGTGTCGCCACGCGCGAGCAGCAACTCGCCGATGCGGTAGCGCGCCGTCGTGTAGTCGGGGAACTTGTTGATGGTGTCCTGAAAAGCGCGCAAGGCGTCGTCGGCGCGACCGATCTGCGAGTAGAAGTCGCCTACGATGGCGATGCCTTCGGGCTTGTCGCGGTCGAGGGCGGCGTAGGCGCGGACGGCTTGCTCGGCGCGGTCGAACTGTCGCTGCGTGATGTAGAAGCTGACGAGCGTGCGGTGCGCGTCGCGGTTTTGCGGATCGACCTCGACGGCGCGGCGGAAGTGCTGCTCGGCTTTGTCCATCTGATTCTGCTGGACGAAGAAGCGCGCGTATTCGAGATGGACGAGCGAAGAGTTTTCGTCAATGCCGAGGGCGCGCTGGAAAACCTCTTCAGCCTTCGCGGCGTCGCCGATCTGGCGATAGTAGAGCGCGAGACCCATCAACGACTCGACGCGGCGCGGGTTCAGCTCGACGGCGTGGTTCAGTTCGGCGAGTGCGCCCTGCCGGTCGCCGTTCACGAAGAGGATCGTGCCGTGGAGGATATGGCCCTCGATGTTATTCGGGTCTTTCTGCAAGACCTCTTCGGCGAGCCGCGTCGCCTCGTCCTTCACCTTGGAGTCTTTGGACTGCTGGTAGGCGATGATGTAGTAGTTGCCAAGGCGGACGCGCGCGTCGAGGTTGTTTTGATCGAGCTGGATCGTGCGCTGCAATTCTTCGACGGCTTGCGTGAGCTGCCCCGCGCCCTCGTAGGCGCGCGCCAAGCCCCAGTGAGCCGGGGCGCTGTGGTCGTCGATCTGGACGGCGTTGCGGAACTCCAACGACGCCTCTTGATATTTTTTATCTTTGAGGTAAGCCTCGCCGCGGCTGATGTGCTCGGCTTTCGCCTTTTCGGGGTCTGTGCAGGAGGTGAGCGCGCAGAGGGCGAGCGTGGCGAGCAGGAAGAACAGCAGACCCCGGCGTGCGCCGGAGCGTTGGCACTCTCTGTGATTCATTTGTGTGGAAAACTCCCTATGCGACTCTCGTCTCGTCCGCGCGTTCCGGGGCAACGGCTCGCCCGGAGAGTTTCGAGAGTCGCTCTATCCTGATTTTCGTCTTTTGCCTTCTAAATACGCCGCTTCGCTTGACGTTGCGGCACGAGTCTCCGTCGGAGGAGAAACTTTCAATCCCGGATGGTTTCCTAAATTCGGGGCGGGCGGGCTGACGACAACCCCCGTTCATAATCTTACCCGAACGAGAGCCGACTGTGCCAGCATTTTCCTCAGTTCGGGACGAATTCCGGCAGGCGGGGCGCGGCTTCGGCAGCGAGGTCTGCGGCGATGCGCAGAGCCCTTGCCTCGTCGTTTGTGAAGGGCACCATCACGCGCACCATCGCGCCGTCTGAGCGGCGTCGCTCGACGCTGTCGAGCACGGTATAAATCTTCCCCCAGTATTCGCTCGCGACGGCGCGCCCGCGTCCCTGATACCAGTAGACGAGGAGCTGACGCTGGTCGCCGTTCTCGACGATGAAGCGGTTCGCCTCGAAGGGCGCGCCGCCCCCGGCGGGCGTGATGTGAACGACTGCGGCGTCGCGCATCGTCCAGCCCGCGCCGGGCAGGCAGTTGAGCGGGCTGTGGTAGGTCGCGCCGTTGCGCTGCGTGGCGTAGTAGCCGACGTAGAAGTTCGCGGCGCGACCGTCCGTCGTCGTGTAGTCGCGCGCAAGATAGTCGTCGGCGCGCAGGACGCTTTCGGTCGCTGCGTCGAAGCGCGTGTCCACGCCGCGCTGCCGCCACGCGCCGATCTCGGTCGGGAACTCACTGAGAGCGCGCCGCTCGACGTGCGCCTCGCCCGCGCGCTCCCAGATGTTGACGACCGCGCCGCCCGTTAAGAGCAGCGCGAGCATCGCCCAGAAATGCCAGCCACGTGATTTCATCCTCAGACCTTTAATCTCATCTTAAACTTTTTAAGAACCATCGCTCGCCGTGACGGTGGCGGGCGCGACCGTCGCGACGACCGGCGCGGGCTCCGCCACTCCCTCACCCTTCGCGTCCGACCTCGCCGCTTCGCTCGTCCGCGCCGCCGACGTTCTATCTTGCGACGCGATGCGACGCTTCTTCAGGTTGACGAGTTTGTCGAGCAGCCAGCCCGTGGCGAAGAGCAGCAGGAATGCGACGACGTAAACGACCCAGCCGGAGAACTCGTGGAAGAAGCCGTCGGCAACCTTCGTCCCGTAGTAGCGCGAGAGAATCCCCGTCCCGCTCACGCGCCCGGCGTTCGTGATGATCGCAATCGGCACGGCGGAGAGCACGAGGACGATTGATCGCCAAGTGCCGTAAGACGTGAGCCGGGCGAAGCGACCGCCCTTGCCGCCGGAGTCGTCCTTCGGAAACGTGAAGTAGGCGAAGACGACGGCGAGCGTGACGAGCGTCATCAGGCTGCGGATGCCGCTGCACGCCTCGACCACTTCGAGCTTCTTCGGCGTCGAAGAGCCGAGCGTCATCAGCTCGATGACGTTTCCCTGACGCAGCACGGGAATGTCGAAGAGTCGCATCGAAGCGACGGCGCAGCGCGAGGCGAAGAGTTGGAGCGGGAACGCGATCTGGTTGAAGATGATCGACGGGATCGGGATCGCGAGCAGTAGCAGCAAGAGCGGCACGAGCACGAGACGCAGCACCGCGAAGCCGCAGAAATAGATGGTGAGCCCCGCGACGAGCAGGACGAGCGATGTGCGTTGCACGAACAACTCCGCGCCCGCCGTTCCCGCCCACAGCGCGAGAAGCCCACACAGAACCGCCGACGCGCCCCACGCGAGCGAAGGTCGCTTCAGAGAGCGCGCCAGCGCGTCGCGCTCCGCCCAAAGGATGTAGCCGATGATGAAGGGGATGAGCAGACCGTGTGAATAGTTCTCGTCCTCCCACCAGAACCGACCGAGCTTGACGAGCACGCCCCAGTAGGTGAATACGACCGCAGCAGCAACGAGTAGCGGCTTCGTGAAGTGGCGGGCGGAGGTCTGTTCCATGCGTTTTACCGTCAAGGCTTGAAGAGGTCTGCGGTGTAAGTAAGGTCGGGACAACAACCCGCCTTGCGCGCGGCGACCGCCGTCGTCCCGCGGAAACGACGCCGCCCGCGGCGGGGCGGCTTGCGGAACTGCTCCCCAGAGATTAGCGCGAACCGCGCGCCCGCGGCAACCGCGAACTTCACGCGCCGCGCGGAATTAAAACTCTCAATCCCGCGCCCATTCCTCAACCCAAGCGAAGCGGGCGCGTTGGTTCACGATTTCACTCACCTGCCGAGCAGCTCCTCGTAGAGCCGCAACACCTCCGCGACGTTCTGCTCGTCTTCCGCCACGTCCGGCGCGTCGGCGTCTGTGCCGTCGCGCGACCCGACGCCGCGCGAAAGCTGCGCGCAGACGGCTGCGACGAGCGCGTCGGCGTCGGCGACGGGAATGAGGTTGACGCCCTGCGGGCGCATCCCGTTGTCGGTGGCGATGACAGGGACGGCGAGGTGTAGAGCCTCGCGCACGGAGATGGCGTCGCCGTCGTAGAGCGTCGTGCGCAGAAAGAGATCGCTCTGCGAGATGGCGCGCAGGGTCGCCCCGTGCTCCACGTCGCCGCAGAGCAGCACGTGCCCGGCGTATGGCTTCGACGCAATCCGCTGTCGAAGCTCCGCCTCGATGCTGCCCGATCCGATGACGACGAGACCGGCGTTATTAAATCGCTCTCGCACTCGTCCGAGCGCGTCGATCTGTAGCGCGAGGTCATAGTGCGTTTCGAGCAGACCGACGGTGACGAGCACCGGCGAGTGCGAGGCGAAGAAGCTTTCGAGCGGCGTCGGGAGCGCGGCGTCGGAGGGGGGCATGGATGTCGCGTGCGGCGCGATGAGACGAATCCGCGCGGGCGCGACGCCAAAGCGTTGGAACATCTCCGTGATCTGCGGGTTGACGGCGATGATGCGGTCGAAGCGGCGGAAGACGAAGCCACGCAAAGTTAGCGGTCGAGCGCTCTGACCCGCGGGTGTCGTCGGGTAGCCGCCGGAGTGGAACGTGAGTACGGACTTGCCGCGCGCGACGGTGGCGCACGCGAAGGCGAGCGCGAGTAGGCGCGTGGGGATGCCTCCGCCGATGTGCAGGTGGATGATGTCGTAGCGCAGGCGGCGCAAGAGCCGGAGCAGTTGCGCGGCAGTTTCGGGATAGTAGATGTCGTCGCCCTCGGCTTTGCGGTGGCGCGTGATGTTGACGACGGCGCAGGAGTGCCCGCGGCTGCGGAGGTGGCGGCGGATAGCGACGAGGTTGACCTGCACGCCGCCGTAAGGGGGTGGGTAGGGACCGAGTTGCAGAACCTTCATCGCGCGACTCGTGGCTCCTCGGTCGCGCCGAGGGCGGCGGCGAGATCGATCTCGCGCGGCTGCAACGCGCGCGCCGACTCTATCAGCGCGAGGCAGCCGACCGTCGCACGCGCGCCGTCGACGACGGTCACCTCCGGCTCGCGCCCCTCACGCAAGTGTTTGACGAAAGACTCCAACTGCGCCGCGTAGCCCTTCTCGCCCCACCAGCGCGAGCGCGTACTGAGAGCGCCCTTCTTGATCGCGAGGCGCTTGAAGTCTTCCGTCACAAGTCCCATCCCCTCAGCGAAAGCCTCGACGCGCTCGCCCGCCGAAGTCTTGCTCCCGACCGTGCAGTAGGTGAGATTCGCGACCGAGCCGTCGGCGAAACGGAATGACGCCGCCACGTTGTTCTCGCCTATCGCACTCTCCTTGCCCGTCGGCAGGCTGTAGGCGGAGACTGAGACGGGCTCGGCGTCGAGCAGCCAGAACATGAGATCGACGAAGTGGACGGCTTCGCCGAGGATCGCGCCGCCGATTACGGGGTCAGCCATCCAGTAAGAACCTGAAATACCCGGCGAGTTGACGCGGCAGTTCAAGACGGCTGCGCCCGCGCGTCGCGCAAGCTGCGACTTCAACTCGCGGTAGAAGGGCGCGAAGCGGCGGTTGAATCCGACAGTGAGTTGCCTGCCGCTCTCGCGCACCGCGCGCACTAGCGCGCGACACTCATCGACCGTCAGCGCCATCGGCTTCTCGACGAAGACGTGCTTGCCGGCTTCGAGCGCGGCGAGCGACTGCGCGGCGTGGTGCTGGTTGCGCGTCGCGATCAGAACGGCGTCAATATTTTCGTCGCGCAGTATTTCGTCGTAGTCGGAGGCGCAGTAGTCCGCGCCGAAGCGCAGAGCGTAGCTCTTGCCGCGCGAGCCGCTCGCCGAGTAGACGGCGGCGAGCCGCGCGCCGGAGATTTTCTTGAGCGCGGGCACGTGCGCCCATCGCGCGATGTTGCCCGCGCCGACGAGCGCGAAGCGCAACTCTTTCGCGTCGCGGCGCGGTTGAACTTTGTCGCCCGCGATCTCGACCCTGCGTCGCGGCGCGAACGACTCCGCCGGTCTCTCGTCTTCAGCCGCAGGGTAGCGCAGCAGCACCGCCACGCTCGACTCCGCCGGGTTCATGATCGTCTCGTAGGCGTGCGCCGCCTCGGCGAGCGCGAAGCGGTGCGTGATGAGCGGTTCGAGTTGCAACTGCCCCGACGCGGCGAGGCGGAGGAACTCTTCCATGTTGCGGTTCTCCGTCCAGCGCACGTATGAGATCGGATAGTCGCGCCCGCGCCGCTCGTAGTCGGCGTCGTAGCTGCCGGGTCCGTAGGCGCGCGACATGAAGAGCTGAATCTCCTTCAGGTACATCTCCTGCCACGGGAAGCTCATCTCGACCGCGCCGACGACGATGATGCGCCCGCGGTCGCGGCACAGTTCGAGCGCGAGTCGGCACGGCGCGGACGACTTCGCCGCCGCCGCGACGATCACGCGATCCGCGCCGCGCCCGTTCGTCGCGGCGGCGACCGCGTCCGCCGCGGGAGCGCCGCCGGGCTCGACCGCGTGCGCGGCTCCGAGTGAGCGCGCGAGCGCGACGCGATCAGACTTCAGGTCGGTGGCGATGACGACGCCGCCCTGCAACCGCGCGAGCTGCGCGACGAGTTGACCGACGAGACCGAGACCGACGACGACGACCGTCTCGCCCAGACCGATCTCGGCGATCCGTACGGCGTTCATCGCGATGCTGCCGAGGGTCGCGAAGCAGGCGTGCTCGAACGCGACCTCTTCGGGCACGCGCGCGACGAGGTTGCGCCCCGTCAGGATCGTCTCGCCGTGACCCGTTCCCTCGCCGCCGTAGGCGACGCGGTCGCCGATCTCCAGATCAGTCACCGTCGCGTGCTTGTCGACGACTATCCCAGCGCCCGAATAGCCGAGCACGGCGTACTCGCTGAACTTGGCGCGCACCTCGGAGATGGTGCGCACGGGTCCCGCCTGCCGCATCACGTCCAGAACTTTCCGCAGGTGCGAGGGATTGTCGGCGACCTCTTTCATCAGACTGTCGGTGTGGATGCTCGCCGTCTCCGTGCCGCTGCTGATGAGGGAGAAGAGTGGTCGGACGAGGACGTGGTGCGGCGAGGCGACCGGGTCGGGCACCTCGTCGACGATGATCTCTTTGAGACCTTTGCGGATGACCTGTTTCATTGTCTCGCGTATGGACTGACAACGGCTCGTCGAGAATTCTGTAGAGCGTGGAATCGTCGGGCGGGCGCGGGCGGGAAGTTTCGCGCGGACGCCGCCCGGACGAAGATAAAAATCTCACGCGCGTCGTGGGCTTGTCAAAACCGTTTGCGCGAACGAGGTGGTGCGGAGTCGGGGCGGCGACCGTCGCCGCGCAAAGTGAAAGGCGTGAGAGGGTACGGCGCGCGCGTCGCCGATGCCCTCTCACGCCTTTCGCCGCCACGGCGCAGTCGCGTCTGTTTTAGTGGCGCAGCCGCGATTGCTTTAGTGGCGGAGCGCTTTTTTTAACGGACGATGATCGTGCCAGCATTGCTGCGCTGACCGCCCACGATGAGCGTCAGCTCGACCGCGCCCGCGCCTTGGAAGGTGTGCGGGAGGATGAAGTTGACCTGATCGACGCCCGCCGCGCCGTCGAACGCCGCGCCCGCGTACTCGACCGCGAGTTGATAGACGAGACCGTTCTGCAAACGCGCCTCGAGCGCGATTGACTCGGCGACGTTCGCGCGGTTGAACGATCCGCTCGCGAGGTCGTTCGTGAGGTCTGTGTTCGGCGCGCCGCGCAAGCCCGTCGCGTAGAGCATCAGGCGCGTGTGCTTGTCGGCGGAGAAGTTCTCCTGCGTCCACACCTCGAACGAGCCGCCTTTGAAGGTCGCGGCGTTCATCACGAGGGCGTCGCGCACGCCGTCAGGGTTGAAGACGCCGGGCGCGAGCGCGCCAACCGTGACCGTGCCGCGCGAGACGTAGCCCTCCTGTAGCGTGACGATCACCTCCGCCTCGCCCGCAGCTAATCCGGCGGGCGCGACGAAGCTGACGCGAGATGCGGAGACGGCGAGCAGCGTGGCGGCGTGTCCGCCGACCGTGACGCTCACGCCCGCCAACTCGAACGGGAGGCGACCCGAAGAGTCGAAGTGCGCGGTCACCGTCTGTAGCGAGAGCGGGCTCAAGGTGGGATCGCCGTTGATAACGCCGAGGCTTTCGGGCGCGACCAAGGGCGCGAGGCTCGCGCCGGAGAGAGTTGTCGCCGTGCCGATCACAGAAGCCCGCGTCGCGACCGCGGGGCTCGTGCCGCCGCTCGCGCCCGCGACGCCGTTCATCAAGTCCCTCGCCTGCGCGAGGTTCACCGCGACGCTTTGGAGACGACTGTTCACGCCCGCGCGCTCGAGCTCAGCGGAGGCGAGTGCGCGTGCGGCGCGGGTGAAGTAGAGCGCGGCGCGCAGGCTCGTGTCGATCTGCGCGGCGCTCTGGAAGCGACCCGCCTCGCCCGCGAAGACGACGTATGCCTGTTCCACGGCGGCGACGAGCGGCGCGATTTGCGCCTCACCGCTCGACGGATCGGCGGCGAGCGCGGCGGCGAGCGACTGCGCCGTGGCGACGAGCGCGGGCGA
>JAVXVR010000066.1:0-7769 GCA_032230165.1 Acidobacteriota bacterium
CGCACGCCGCGAGCAACAGCGCGAGTGCCGGTAGTTTGCGGAGCATCAAATCGAACCTCCAAATGTGTGATGACGGAAGGCGGGAGACGAAACTGTCTTCAGCGCGGCAATTAAACCCCATCGCGAACGCCGCGCGCAACCTTCGTCGCGCGTGCGACTCGATGGCGACGCGACGGTGCACCGTCTTCAACGCTGCGCCGCCTGCTCGACGAAGCTGCGCGCCTCGCGAACTTCGGCGAGTTGCGCATCGGCGCGCGTCCAGATTTTGAGCAGAGCGTTGTAGGCGTTGATCGCGCCGCGTTCGTCGCCGCTATCTTTCGCGGCGCGCGCCGAGCCGAGGAGCGAGCGCGCACGATTAGGCTGGCGAGAGAGCGCGACGGCGAACTGCGCCGCAGCCTCTTTGGGTCGCTTCGCCCGCAAGAGAATCTCTCCGAGCAGCTCGTGCGTGGGCTTGATCAGATCGGGCGGACCCGAAGGCGGCGATAACTCCTCTTCGAGCTTCGTCGCGCGCTTCATCATCTCGACCGCCTCGTCGTACTTGCCCTGCGACGCGCCTAAGATCGCGCCGATCTCAAGCTCCTTGATCTCGATCCGCTTCCCCAACGGGCGACCCGCGTATTGCTCGCGCATGGCGCGCAGGGCTGCGACGCTCTGCTCTGCCGTGGCTGCGTCCTTCGTGTACGCGGCGACGAGCCCGCGAAAGTGGAGCTGTGTCATGCGCCCGAAAATATCGTCGCGCGCGGACAACATCGTCTTCGGGGCGGGTGTGGCGGCGGCTGCTGCGGCGGTCGCGCCCGCGTGGCAGGAGTCCGTCGGCGCGTTGGCGTAGGCGGACGCAGACTTACTCGTCTTATCGAGTATGGCGAGAAGCGCGGGGGCTTTGTCCCAACGCCCGGTCTCGACCACGTAAGCCGCAGCCGTCTCCGCGTAGGCGCGCGAGACCAACGGATCATAGTTGCTCGCCGCCATGTCTCGCTCTTTGAGCGCGAGCAGCCGCTCCGCCTCGTTGTAGCGACCCTGTTGCAGATAGACGTAGGTGAGCCAGTGGAGGCTGTGGTAGTCGCGCAAACCCATCGAGAGTTTCTTACGCTCGACCCAGTCGGTCGAAGTTTTCCACGCCGACTCGTTCGACGCCGCCGCATCATCCCACATGCCGAGTTGGAGGAAGATGTGCGCGGGCATGTGGCGCGCGTGGTGCGCGGTGGGCGCGATCTCGGCGTAGCGGCGAGCGGCGGGCAGCGCAAGGATGGCGTGTTCTGGATCGTCGAAGGCGTGGATGATGTAGTGCGCCGCGCCGGGGTGTTCGGGGTTCTTAGCGTAAACGTCGAGCGCGATGGCTCCCGCCTTCATCTGCCGCGCGAAGCCCGCATCGCCGGGGCGCACCGTGCCTAAGAGCGAGAGCGCGTAGAAGCTCGCGGCTTCCAGGTCGTTCGGGTTGTCGCGATAGAGCTTCGACATCGCGTCGGCGTAAGCTTCGTCGCGCGCGAGCTTGTCGCCGTCACCGTAGAGGAGTTTGACGGCATTGAGAAATGCGCGCTCGCGCGTGGTGAGCTTCGGCAGGTCGCGAAATTTTTTGACGACGGCGCGCGCGGAGTCTGTGTCCTGCTCCGCCCAGAGCGGATGATTGAAGGTCATCGCCTCGCCCCAGTAAGCCAGCATGAAATCTGGATCGAGCCGCGAGGCTGCTTGGAACTCGTCGCGCGCCTCCTCGTACCAGAACGAGTGGAGCGCGGCGACGCCGCGGATGAAATGATCCTGCGCCTCTTTTGCAGTGGTCGAGGTGGGGAATTCGACCGCGCCGAGTTTCGACGCTTGAGCGAGCGCGTGCGGCGTGGTCAAAGCGATGAAGAGCGCGGCGCAGAGGGACAGGGTCGCGCGGCGGAGGATTGTGTCGGGGGACATATTCCGTTCATCCTTTCAAATATTTCGACACGTGCTTATGCCAAATCAGTCCCGAAGTCAACGGCAATCCGCTTTAAGGATGCGCGGCTCCCGGTGTCGCCGCCGCGTGCGCGTCCGGCAAAAAGTAGAAAAGGATGGCGAGGATGGCGTAGACCGAAAGCAGTTGCACGCCTTCGAGCCAGTTGCTCTCGCCGTCGCTGCTGATCTGCTCGGCGATGAAGACGGCGGCGACGACCGCCACGACTTCGGGAATCGTGAACTCCAAGTCCATCGGTCGCCCGAACAAGTACGACGCGAAGACGAGCAGGGGCGCGACGAAGAGCGCGATCTGCAAACTCGAACCCAGCGCGATGCCGAGGCTCAAGTCCATCTTGTTCCTGAGTGCCATCAAAATCGCCGAAGAGTTTTCCGCCGCGTTGCCGATCACGGCGACGACGATCACGCCAAGAAAGACTTCCGTCAGCCCCAGACTGTCCTTCGCGCTCTCGACCGCGCCGACCAAAAACTCCGCGATGAGCGCGACGAACGCGGTCGCGACGACGAGCATCACGATCCAGCGCCGCATCGATCCGCGCACGCCGCCCTCTTCCGCGAGCGTCAGCTCCTTGCCCGCCGCCGCGCAGTAGTCGTCCGAAGTGGTCTCTCCCGCGAACAGTCTGCGGTGCGTCACGAGCGAGAAGACGAGCGTGGCGGCGTAGGTCAGAAAAAGCACGACGGCGATGGCGAGCGAAAGATGCTGCTCGCGCTGCGGCGTCCACCCGCCGCCCGCCACAGGCACGCGCGACGCGACTTGATGAAAGACGGTCGGGATGATGAGCGCAATCGCCGCGAGCGTTAGCGCCGTGGCGTTGACGCCCGTCGCCGTGCGGTTGAACTCCTGTCTGTGAAACTTCACGCCGCCGCTCAGAAGCGACGCGCCGAGCACGAGCAGGACGTTGCCGATGATCGAGCCAGTGATCGAGGCTTTGACGACCGCGTCCAGACCCTTCGAGAGCGCGAAGAGCGCGATGATGAGTTCGGCGGCATTGCCGAACGTCGCGCTCAGGAGTCCGCCCGCGCCTGCGCCAACGTGCTCGGCGAGGTGTTCGGTCGCGCGCCCCATCAGTCCCGCGAGCGGGATGATCGCGAGGCACGAGACGACGAAGAGAGCCGTCGGGCTCCCGAACGACGGGACGAAGCGCAGGATGATGGCGACGGGCACGAAGACGAGCAGCCAGTTGAGCGAGGGCTTGAGCCGGCGCGCGAAACTTGGGCGCGAGTCTTTGCGTGAGTCTGCGGGCATGACAAGTATTTACCACACCTGCGACGCGGCTGAAACCGTAACGGGATGTGGGAAGAGGAGGAAGGAATGGACAGGATTAACAGGATTAACAGGATTAGGAAAGCAGACAAACGAAAAGTTTAGAGATAAAAACACGTAGAACTTTGCCGCGACGTAAAGCCTCGCCCCGTTTTTATCCTCATCTTCTTCACCGGCTTAATCCTGTAAATCCTGTAAATCCTGTCTAATTTCCCTCTCCCACACCATTGCAAAAAAATCGGAACAGGACGTTAATAATCGCCCCGGAGGTGCGTTTTATGTGTGGAGACAACGTAAAGGAGAAAGACGTGCCCACAGCAGCAGCCATCACGACGGCAGCCTCGCACCTCAAAGCAGTCCCCATGAAAACAGCCGCTCAAGGGGAGCTGGAACGGCTCTTCCAAGATCACAACGAGCAGGTCTTCCGCGCCGCCTACCGCATCACGGGCAGCCCGGCGGACGCCGAAGACGTGTTGCAGACCGTCTTCCTGCGTCTCGCTTCGAGCAAGGAGCGGCGCGATCTCGCGCCGAGTCCGGGGAGCTATTTGCACCGCGCGGCGATCAACGCCTCGCTCGATCTGTTGCGCAGCCGCGCGCGCTCGAAGTCCGTCTCGATGGAAGATGAGACAGCGCCCAGAGAGTTTGAAAGCTCGATCTTGAATCCGGCTGAAGAGCACGAAGACAGAGAGATGCGCAAGCTCATACGCGAGGCGGTCGCACGTCTCGGCGAGCGTGCCGCCGCCGTCTTTGCGCTCCGCTATTTTGAGGGCTACGACAATAAAGAGATCGCCGAGATGCTCGGCACTTCTCAGATGGTCGTTGCCGTCACACTGCACCGCGCACGCACGCGCCTACGCCGGGAGATCGGCGAATACATGGAGAGACATCATGAAGCGTAATAAACAGGAACTCGACCGCATTCTCGACCGCACACTCGAAGGCATCCGCCGCGAGCGCACCGACGGCGCGACCATGGACTCAGCCGCCTCGCGCGTCTGGGCGCGTGTCGCACAAACTTCCGCCACCGCCGAGAGCGCGCAAGCCGCCCCGGCGAGCGGCAATGTCAGCGATCACATACGCGGCTGCGCCGACTACCAGTCGCTCATCCCCGCGTACCTGCGCGGCGAGCTGAAGCCCGCGCGCCGCCTGCTTTTGGAAGATCACACGCACGAGTGTGTCCCCTGCCGCAAGGCTCTTAAGGACGCGCGCGGCGGTGGTCGTGCAGTCGCCGTGCGTGCGACGCGCAAGCCCGCGCGCTCGACGTGGACGATGACTCCGGCGTGGCGCATGGCGTTGGCGGCGTCAATCGTCGCTGTCCTCGGCTTCGCCGGGTACTTCGTCGTGCAGCACTACGACATCGGCACGACCACGCTCGCCGCGACGCTGGAGAGCGCGAACGGCGCGATCTACAAAGTGACGGGCACAGGCGTGACGGTCGTCGCGCCGGGCGAGCAGATCAAGAAGGGCGAGCACATCCGCGCGGCGAAGGAGTCGAACGCCGTGCTCAGACTCGCCGATGGCTCGCAGGTCGAGATGCGCGAGCGCAGCGAGTTCTACGTCACCGAAAATGGACAGGGGACGACCCTGCACCTCGAGCGCGGCGACGTGATCATCGAAGCCGCCAAGCAGATCAAGCGACACCTCTTCGTCTCGACGCCTGACTCGTTAGTCTCCGTGACGGGCACGACCTTCGCCGTCGCTTCAGGGACGAAGGGCTCGCGCGTCTCGGTCGTCGAGGGCGAAGTCCACTTCAACCACGCGTCGAGCGAGAGCATCCTGCACCCCGGCGATCAGGGCGTCTCGAACGCGGCGATTGAGCGCGTGCCCGTGCGCGACGAGTTGGCTTGGAGCCGCAACGCGGCGAAGTACGCCAACCTCGTCACCACGCTCTCGGCGATGCGCAAAGACCTCGATCAGAACTTCGCTCGCGCCGGCGTGCGCTATTCTTCGCGCTTCCTCGATCTCGTGCCCGAAAACACCGTGCTCTACGCCGCGCTGCCGAACATCAGCGAGCAGCTCGCAGAGTCGCACAAGATTATGCAGGAGCGCATCCGTCAGAACCCCGCGCTCGCGGAGTGGTGGGGCAAGACGCGCGGGAACAAGGGCGCGGGCGCAGGGATGGACGATAAGATCATCGACCGCGTGCGCGAGTTCGGTTCGTACCTCGGCGATGAAATCGTGGTCGCCGCAGGGATGGATGCTAAGGGCGAGCCGAGCCAGATCGTCGTGCTCGGCGAGTTGAAGAACGCCGAAGGCTTCCGCCCGTTCATCGAGAAAGAGCTGAACGAAATTTCCAGGAGCGACGCCTCGCACGTCAAGTTCATCGAAGACCCCGTCACCGCGAACGTGACCGACGATGCGGCTGGCGCGGGCAAGACGAACGAGGCGGCGGCGACGGCAAACGCGCGCGTGGCAACGAAGGGCGCGAAGAGCGTGGCATCGAAGCTCTCACCGCAGCGTGAAGAGTTATACGTCTGGGTGAGCAACGATCTCTTCGTCGCCTCGCCGAAGATCGATGCGCTCAGAAAACTCGAAACGAATTTGAAGACGCCCGGCACGAACGGCTTCGTCGGAAGCTCGTTCCACCAGCGGCTCGCGGAAGTTTACAAAGACGGCGCAGGGCTCATCGTCGCCGCCGACCTCGAAAAGATCATCGGTCAGGCGCTCACGCGCGAAGAGGCGGGCAAGCCGGACGGCGAACGCAAGATGGAAGGCTTCCGCCAGCTCGGGCTTTTGAGCCTCAAGCACATGGTCGTCGAGCAGAAGGAAGTCAACGCGAAGACGCAGAGCCGCGCCGTGCTGACCTTCAACGAGCAGCGACGTGGGATCGCTTCGTGGCTCGCCGCGCCGGGTCCGATGGGCGCGCTCGAGTTCGTCTCGCCGAATGCGAATGTGGCGACCGCCTTCGTCGTCAAAGAGCCTGCGCTCTTAGTTGACGATCTCTTCGGCTTCATGGAGACGGTCGCGCCCGACGCGCGCAAGCAGTTGCGCGATCTGGAAACCCAGCAGGGCTTCGACATCAAGCGCGACTTCGCAGCCCCCTTGGGCGGCGAGTACGCCTTCGCCATCGACGGTCCCATCCTCCCGACGCCTTCGTGGAAGATGATCCTCGAAGTTTACGACCAGCCGAAGCTGCAAGGCACTTTCGAGCGCGTCGTGGATAAGCTGAACGGCTTCGCCGCGCAGCACGGGCAGAAAGGCTTGGCTTGGGAGAACGTGACGGAGGGCGGGCAGACCTACTACAAGCTGCGCTCGGTGGACTTCGGCTTCGAGGTGAACTACACCTACTCGAACGGCTACATGATCGTCGCGCCGACCAAAGCGATGCTCCAACTCGCCTTGCAGTACCGCGAGTCGGGCACGACGCTGCTCAAGTCGCAGCGTTTCACGTCCGCCTTACCCGCCGATAACAACGCGAACTTCTCGGCGATCTTCTACCACGATCTCGCGCCGCTCATGCAGCCTCTGGCGAGCGGCGTCGCGGGCGTGAGTTCGCAACTGCCCGAAGCGCAGCGCAAGGCGCTCGCGGCGTTCGCGGCTGACGCGCCGCCCACACTCGCTTACGCCTACGCGCAGGGCGACCGCATCATCATCGCCGCCAACACGGAGGGCGGTCCCTTCGGATTGGGTCCTTCAAGCATAATGGGTCTGCCAAACTCCTTCGGCATGCAGAACATTCTGATGCAGGCGATGAACGGCAAGACGCCGGGCGAGCACGCGAAGGGTAGCGATGATAAAGTCCGCACAGTGGAAGAGAAGCTGAGAGCGGAAGGCGAGCGCGCGAAGGCTGAAGACGCGAAGCGCGCCGCGAAACAATAACGCGCCTCTTTCATCAGAGGCACGCTTGCGATCGGCGGGCGCGGGAGGCATTTGTCGCACGCGCCCGCCGATGAGTTAACGGCAGTCGAGCGCGCCGAGTAATCCGAAAATGAAGCGCCTGCTATTCATCTTCGCCATCGCCGCCTTCGCCGTCGTCGCGGGTATCGCGGTCTTCAGGTACGTCCGGCGCGAGCAGCCCGCCTCGACGCCGCTTGCGCGCGCGGCGCAGGCAGGCGACTCAACGTCCGTCGCAAGTCTCGTTGCACGCGGCGAGGACGTGAACGCGCGCGACGCCGCAGGCTACACGCCGCTCGCCTACGCCGCGCGCGCAGGCGACACGACAGCCGTCGGTGCGCTGCTCGATGCTCAAGCCGATCCGAACGCGCGCGACTGCGCCTCGCAGGGTTGGACGCCGCTCATCCACGCGATCCACAAGTATAATAACGCCGCCGCGCGCACGCTCGTCGAGCGCGGCGCGGATGTAAACGCGCGCGCCGGGGGTTGTGCCGAGAGCCATGTCGAGGACGGTGTGACGCCGCTCATGTTCGCGGCGAAGTATGACAACGCGGAGATGGTCAAGTTCCTGTTGGAGCACGGCGCGGACGTGCGCGCGACGTATGACGGCGAGAACGCGCTCTCCTACGCCGTCGCGGGCGGCTCGCTCGGCAGGCTCTCCGACATCGACCGTGCCGCCGCGCACCCGTGCCCCGTGGAGACGGTCAAGCTACTGCTCGAGAGGGCTCCCGAT
>JAVXVR010000213.1:0-2619 GCA_032230165.1 Acidobacteriota bacterium
ACGTCGGCGAACAGGTACGTGCCCGCCGCGTTCGTGCTGACGCGGCTGGCGCGCAAGCCCGTGCCTTTGATTTCGACTCGCGCGCCCGCCAGATTGCGCCCGCGTATTAGCACTCGCACGGGATTGATCGAATGGTTAGCCCACCAGTTCGGCGGCTCGACTTTTAAGACCGCGGGCTGTTGTGCCCTGGCGTTGACCAGCGCGAGACAGCAGGCGCAGAAGAAGGCTGCGCCTAACAGCGCGACACGCTTCGTGCGGCTGGCGTGAATAGAGAGACGTTGCATGGGCTCCCTCGGCTCAGAGTTGTAACGCTTCCTCGTGGGGGCGCATTATATCGCAACCCGGCACGCGTGACACGCCCTTTAGTCGGCGGCGCGACGCCTCGCCTCATCAATCAAACTCATTTCCGTCGTCAACGTTTGCCGTGATGTCGGCGAGTCTATTAGTATGCAATTTGTTCGAGTGTCGAAGTGGCCAGGCGTGTGTGCCTCCCCACGTGACGCGAGTTTCCGCCCCTTCAAATCATTAGCGTTGAGAACACGAGGTACAGCGATCAAGTTTGTCTCTCTTCTGGTGGCGCTCGTGCTCGTCTGGTCGTGCGCTGTCGGCGGCGCGGCGGCGCAACAGACTCCGGCGTCGCCGACGCCGACTCCCGCGCAACCTCCCGCGCGCACGGGGCGCTCTTACGACGCCGCTCCCGTCCGCCGCCCGCAGCCTTCCGCGCCGCAAGCGCCTTCGCCCGTCAATTTCAGCGACGTGACCGCGCAGAGCCGTGTCAACTTCCGCCATGCCGCGTCGCCCACTTCGCAGAAGTACCTGCCGGAGACGATGAGCGGGGGCGTCGCCATGTTCGACTACGACAACGACGGGCGGCTCGACCTGTTCTTCACCAACGGCGCGCGACTCACAGACCCGATGCCCGCGGGCGCGCAAGCAGACAAGCGCGACCCGCGCTTCTGGAACCGACTCTACCGTCAGAAGGCGGACGGCACTTTCGAGGACGTGACCGAGCACGCCGGACTTCAGGGCGCAGGCTACTCGATGGGCTTGGCTGCCGCCGACTTCGACGGCGACGGGTGGACTGACCTTTACGTCACCGCTTACGGCGGCAACACGCTCTACCGCAACCGCGGCGACGGCACCTTCGAGGACGTAACGAAAAGGCTCGGCGTCGCCGCCTCCGGCTGGTCAACGAGCGCCGGCTGGTTCGACTACGACAGGGACGGCAGGCTCGATCTCTTCGTCGCGCGCTACATGGATTGGGATTTCGAGCGCGGGTCGCTCCTGTGTGGCGACCCGCGCGAGCGCGCCTACTGCCACCCAGATAATTTCAAGGGCGTGACCAACATCCTCTTCCACCAGAAGGCTGACGGCACCTTCGAGGACGTGAGCGCGCGCGCTCGTGTAGCCGACCCGCGGGGCAAGGGGCTCGGCGTCGCGTTCGCCGACTTCGACAACGACGGCTTCACAGACATCGTCGTCGCCAACGACAGCGTCCGCCAGTCGCTCTACCACAACCGCGGCGACGGCACTTTCGAGGACGTCGCCGTGACAGCCGGCGTCGGCTACGACGAGAACGGCAAGGCCTTCGCGGGGATGGGCGTTGACGCCGCCGATTACGACGACGACGGCTGGCCCGACATATTCATGACCGCGCTTTCGAACGAGACCTACCCGCTCTTTCGCAACAACGGCGACCTGTCGTTCATCTACGCGACCGGCACGACGGGCGTCAGCCAGATCACACAGCTCTATTCGGGCTGGGGCGCGCGCTTCGCCGACTTCGACAACGACGGGCGGCGCGACATCTTCGTCGCGCAGGGGCACGTCCTCGACACCATCGAGAAGACGACCGGCTACCTGACTTACCGGCAGGGACCGCTCCTGATGCGCAACACGGGCAAGGGCTTCGTCAACGTCTCCGCCTCAGCCGGACTCACCGCGCCACTCGCGGCTCGCGGCGCGGCTTTCGGCGACCTCGACAACGATGGCGACACTGATGTCGTCATCGGACAGACCGACGGGCCCCCCGTCATCCTTCGTAACAACGGCACGAAGAATCACTGGCTCGGACTCGTGCTGGCGGGCGCGAAAGGCAACCGGCAGGCTCTCGGCGCGCGCGTGAAGGTGACGGACGCGGCGGGCGGCAGGCAGATCTTCGACGTGTCGCAGGCTGGCAGCTATCTCTCTTCTAACGACCCGCGTCTGCTCGTCGGTCTCAGTCTGCGCGATAGTGTCCGCTCGGTCGAGGTTCGCTGGCCCGATGGGCGCACGCAGACGGTCAACAACCCCCCGGTTGATAAGTACCTGACGATCAGCGAACAAAGATGATCATGCTCACGAACAGACGTTTTCTGCGCGCCGCGCTTCTCCCCTTCGTCTGTGCGCTGCTCATCGTGCCCCTCGCTCTGCCACCCGCCGCCTCGCGGGCGCAGCAAGCGGGGACGCACACCACGCCGAGCCCGCAGCAGCAGCAGCAGCAGACGCAAACGCCGCAATCAGGGATGGGCGGCGTCTCAACCGGCGCGGCGCGCACTTACGCTTCGCGCCGGACGGTTGGCATCACCGACCCCAAAGCCCCGAAGGTCTTCGAGGACGTGACGCCGCGCACCGCCCTCG
>JAVXVR010000217.1:0-5282 GCA_032230165.1 Acidobacteriota bacterium
ACTGACGAACGGGTGAACCGCACCGACGATAATTTGAATCTCTTGGCGGAGACGGTTCGTCGCTTCGTCGAGGGTCGCGGCTGATCGCACAGTCGCAAAGCGAGTGAAAGTCATGAGGAAGAAGCCGACGCTTAAGAAGCACACGGTGAGGGCGCACATGCAGGTCTTGGAATTCACGCGCGCCGGGAGCGCGATGGACTTCGAGATTTTCGCGAGCGGCGAGAAGCTGGGGACGATCACCATCGGGCGCGGCTCGCTCACCTGGCGCGGCAAGAGCCGCAAGAGCGTCAAAACTTTTTCGTGGACGGAATTCGCCAAGCTCATGGACGAGCAGTCCTACGAGTGAAGGGCAGACGCCGCGCGCGCGCGAGGATCGCTCTCGCCGCGCGGATCGTTTTCGTGATTCAAACTTTCAAACGGGGAAACTCAAGTGGCACAAAGTAGGCGCGGCTGCGGTTGCGCGTTGGCTGTTCTTCTCGCCGTCATCGCCGTCGCGCTCGTCGCGTACCTGTACTTCCACCGCCAGACGGGACCGAAGCTTCCGCCGCCTTCGGGCGACCAGTTGAGCGTGCATGTGTTAGACGTGGGGCAGGGCGATTCGATTCTAATCATCGCGCCGGGGGGCAAGACCGCGCTCGTTGATGCGGGCAATCCCGGCAACGGCAAGCGCGTTCTCGCCGCCATGCAGCGCAACAACATCGATCACATAGACCTCTTCATCGCCACGCACGCGCACGCCGATCACATCGGCTCTGCCGACGAAGTGATCAACTCCACGAAGGTCTCGACCGTGCTCGACAGCGGCGTGCCGAACACGACGAAGAACTACGAAGACTTTTTAAGCGCGATCAAAGAGAAGGGCGTCGCTTACGTCAAAGCCGAGCCGGGGCAGACGTTCGATCTCGGTGGCGGAGCCGTCATCACCGTGCTCGCGCCCATCCAGCCCTTCTTCACCAAAGATCAACTCCGTTCGGGCGGCAACGAGCCGAACGCCAACTCCGTCGTCGCGCGCCTCGACTACGGCGAGTTCTCGATACTTCTGACGGGCGACGCCGAGGCGCAGACCGAGCAGCGCATGATCGAGAAAGACTCTCGACTCGCGGCGGACGTGCTCAAGGTCGGACATCACGGCTCGCGTTACGCGACCTCGGAAAACCTGCTGCGCCTCGGCAAGTTCAAGGCGGCGATCATCTCCTGCGGCGCGGACAACCGCTACGGTCATCCCTCGCAGGAAGCGCTCGACCGCATCAAGGCGGCGGGCATCAAGCTCTACCGCACAGACCTCGAAGGCGAGGTGACGATCACGTCGCACGGCAAGAAGGGCGACGAAAAGCTCACGACCGAGCGCGAAGCGGCGGACGCAGAGTTGTGGGCGGGGCGCACGGCGCAGAAGGACGACTCGGCGCGCTCCGGCTTCATACAGTTCGGCGACTTCGGACCCGCGCCGAAGAAGCCGAAAGATCAAGCGACGAAGAAGGCGACCAACAGCCGATAACTCGCACGCGACCGGAGGTGTTATCCAGATGAGCAAGACCGGAGACGCACGCAAAGGCGAAGAGAAAAAAGGCGCACACGCTGACAAAGACGCGCGCACGGAAGTTCGCGCCGTCATAGACCGCATCGAGGAGCACGTCGCCGTCCTCAGTCTCGACGACGGTAAGAAGACGCTCGACGTGCCGCTCTCGCGTCTCCCTGCAGGCGCATCCGACGGCGATCACCTGCGCCTCACCTTCGCGGGCGAGCCCGACGCGCGCACGCTCACACACGCGACCATCGACCGCGATGCACGCGTCTCAGCAGAAGATCGGATCAAGCGTATGCAGCAGCGTCTCGAAAACTTGAGCAGCACGGCGGGCAAAAAAGATTTTAAGCTCTGAGAAATTTACTTATTGATTCATCCCTTAATTGAATCAATGAGTCAATGAGTCAATGAGTCAATGAGTCAATCTATCACCTACTCCGACGCGGGCGTCTCGATTGACGCGGCGAACCGCACGGTCGAGCGCATCAAGGAGATGGCGCGCTCCACTTTTAACGCGCGCACGCTCTCCGAGATCGGCAGCTTCGGTGGGATGTTCGACGGCGCGTTTCCACAGATGCGCGCGCCCGTGCTCGTCGCCTCTGCGGACGGCGTGGGGACGAAGCTCAAAGTCGCCTTCGAGACCGGCGTGCACGACACGGTGGGTCGCGATCTCGTCAACCACTGCACGAACGACATCCTCGTGCAGGGCGCGCGCCCGCTCTTCTTCCTCGATTATGTGGCAACGGGAAAACTCGCGCCCGAGACGGTCGCGGCGGTCGTCGAAGGCTGCGCGCGCGGCTGCCGCGAGAATGGTTGTGTGCTCTTAGGCGGCGAGACTGCCGAGATGCCGGGCTTCTACTCGGAGGGCGAGTACGACATCGCGGGCTTCATCGTCGGCGTCGTGGATCGCGAGCGTGTGATTGATGGTAAAAGGATCGAGGCGGGCGACACGGTGCTCGCGCTCCCCTCGGTCGGCTTGCACACGAACGGCTACTCGCTTGCGCGCAAACTATTTTTTGAAGTCGCGAATCTTAAGGCTGACACGCGCGTCGAAGAACTAGGCGCGACCGTGGGCGAGGCTCTGCTCGCGCCGCACGCCAGTTACCTGCGTCCGCTCGAAGGCTTGCTCGACACAGGCGCGATCAAAGGTCTCGCGCACATCACGGGCGGCGGGCTCTTAGAGAACATCCCGCGCATCCTGCCCGAAGGGACTGCGGTCGAGATCGCGCGCGGCTCCTGGCAGGTGCTCCCGATTTTTGAACTCATGCAAAGGCTCGGCAACGTCTCGGAGCGAGAGATGTATCGCACGTTCAACATGGGCGTCGGCATGGTCATCGTGTGCGCCGAGTCAGACGCCGCGCAGATCAAGTCGCACGTCGAAGCGCAGGGGCAGACGTGCCGCGAAATCGGTCGCGTCGCCACAGGCGCGCGCGACGTGCGGCTCGTCTGAGTTATCCTCACTGACGGTGGTCGCCGCGCGTCCGCGGCGCGTTCGGTTTTCGCGTTACTCATGCGGCGGGAGCGCCCGCGCGCCGTGTTGTTTCTGACGCGCGCAGCAAAACGCTTTCGGCTGATCCTAATTTTTAGAAACGTGAAGCGAGGAGGGAAACATGACCCACAAACTTTTTAATCTTTTGTGCGCGGCGTTCATCCTGTTGTGCGCCATCGGCGCGGCGCGCGCCGACATACGCATCAAGCAGCGCATGACCGCCGGCAGCGCGGGCGGTGGCGGCGGAGCCGGTCGCGCCATCGAAACCGATGTGGCGATCAAGGGGCAGCGGCAGCGCTCCGAGTCGGAGCTCGTGCCCGGCATGAAGATGATCAACATCACGCAGTGCGATCTCAAACGCACGCTCGCCATCAGCGATGCGATGCGCAAGTACACCATCACGCCCATCGGCGGCGTTGAAGAGGTGCAGACCGGGGCGGCGAATAATACTGCCACAGCTCCCGCTCCCGCCGGTCGCGTCACTCGCGGCGGAGTCGTGACCTTCGTCCAGACGTTGACCGACACGGGCGAGCGCAAGCAGATGTTCGGCTACACTGCGCGCCACATCATCATGAAGGCGCACTCCGAGCACTCGCCCGACGCCTGCGAGAAGGACGACATGGCTTACGAGACCGACGGCTGGTACATCGATCTCGAATTCAACTTCGAGTGCCTGACCTCTAACCAGCGCCCGAACGCGAACCCGATGGCGCGCCCTTCGGGCTGTCAGGATCAGATGCGCTTCCGCCGCGTCGGCACGGCGAAGCTCGGCTACCCCGTCCTCGTCATCACGCGCTTCTTCGACAAGAACGGCGGCGTCCAGACCGAGATGACGCAGGAAGTCGTATCGCTCTCGCGTGAGACGCTCGACCCCGCGCTCTTCGACATCCCGGCGGGCTACACGCAGGCGAGCAGCCAGCAGGAACTCTACGACCCGTCGGCGATGATGAAAGCCATGCAGCAGGCGCAGGGTGGCGGCGGGAACGAAGGCGGCGAAGGCAATCGCCCGCAGACCGGCGGCATGAGCGCGGTGAGCGGCGGGATGAACTCGTCTGGTGCGACGGGCGCGAAGCAGCCGGGCGCGATCCGCATTGGCGTCGTGCGCGTCGGCAACAAGACGACGCAGTCCATTGACGCGGGCAACCTGCGCTCCGTCCTCATCGCCTCGATTATGGAAGGCAGCGTCGAAGCCATCCCCTTGAACGAGACCGCGCCCGACGCGGCGCAAGCCGAGGCGAAGCAGAAGAACTGCGACTACGTGCTCTTCACAGACATCTCAACGCTCAAGCAGTCCACGGCGAACAAGATCGGCGGGATGCTCGGTCGCGCGACGGGCGCGGCGAACGCGGCGGATCGCTTTGAGGCGAAGCTCGACTACACGCTCGTCCCCGTCGCGGGCGGCGCGCCTGTGCAAGCGAACGCCTCCGCGAAGGAGGACGGCGGCGCGGGCGTCTCCGTCAACTCCGCGCTCAAGAAAGAAGCGCAGGCGGTCGTCTCGAAGGTTCGTAAGTGAGGAAAAGTTAGCCACAGAGGGCACAGAGCACACAGAGAGGAAAACCGATCTGAGATTTGAAATCCGATATTTCAAATCTCAGATTTGTGATTCGTCTTTACTCTGTGCTCTCTGTGCTCTCTGTGCCCTCTGTGGCTAACTTAATCTTCTTCACGGTGCGACACAGTTGACACACGAACTCAAACGACTCGCCGTCCTCATCTCCGGTCGCGGCTCGAACATGCTCGCGCTCGCCGACGCCGCGCGCGACGGTCGTATCCCCGGTTCGGAGATTGTCGTCGTCGTGAGCGATCAGGCGGAAGCGGCGGGGCTCGCGCGCGCGGCGGAGCGCGGGATCGAAACTTTAATCATCTCGCGGCGCGGGCGCACGCGCGAGGAGCACGAGCGTGAGTTGATCGACGCGCTGCGAGAGCGTGAAGTTGATCTCGTCTGTCTCGCTGGGTTCATGCGTCTGCTCTCGCCGTGCTTCGTCGAGGCGTTTCGCGGTCGCGTCCTGAACATTCACCCTTCGCTGCTCCCAGCCTTCCCCGGTCTCGACGCGCAAGCTCAGGCGATCGAGCACGGCGTCAAAGTTTCGGGCTGCACCGTCCACTTCGTTGACGAGACTCTGGACGGCGGCGCGATCATCGCGCAGCGCGCCGTCGCCGTCGAAGACGACGACACGCCCGACGCGCTCGCCGCGCGCATCCTCGCGGAAGAGCACAAGCTCTACCCGGAAGCGGTCGCGCTCGTCCTCTCAGGCAACTACCGCATCGAAG
>JAVXVR010000202.1:0-4136 GCA_032230165.1 Acidobacteriota bacterium
CCCCCTGCGTATTTATATCTCTCGCGTGCCCGCGACGAGTTAAATGCGCACCGGGTGATCTTTCGCGTAAGAATAAGCCGACCACGCCGCGAAGATGTGAACCACCCAGCCGAGCAGTCCGACCGTCCCGATCCAAGAGACGCCCGTTAGCACCAGCCACAGGATGCCCCAGAAAATTTGACCGTTGTAGAGTTGCCCGACGCCCGGCACGAGCAAGCTCAAGAAACCCGCCAACATAGGATTACGCATCGCCGTCAATCTCCTTCTGTCAGTTGGACTATACGCGCGCTGTTTCGACTTTGTTCACGGAAAGAGGAGACAGAATTCAGCAGTCAAGGGACGGAATTTCGATGAAGCGGCGGACAGTAGTCTCCTTAAAAACTCCCGGCGCTCCGGCTGAAGCGTTTAAGATGTACGACGTTTGCGGGCTTCAACCGAGAGGCTTCGGTTGAGGCATGGTCGGCTCCCCAAATAGTGTTGAGGCGATTCCGCAGATAAGGGTATTATGCGGAATTAATTCCGCTCATACACTAGTTGGGCGGCTAATCAAATGCTCGGGACTAACGAAACTTAAGAAAGGTGTCCTGCATGAAGCACACTGTCATAATGTTAGTTCTCTGCTGTTTGCCCCCCGCCGTGGCTGCTCAGACGAAATACGATCGCCACCGAGAAGAGATACTGGGGCTTGAAGACCAATGGCGAGAAGCCCAGCAACGGAATGACAAGGCTGCCTTCGATCGACTTCTCTCTCCCGACCTGACCTTCGTCGGCACCTCAGGTAGCTTTCGAACCAAAAGCGGCTTCATTGCCAGCAGGGATACGAGCTGGATACCGCGCGCAGAAACGTACACCTCTACCGAGGTTTCCGTGCGATTCTATGGTGAGAGCGCCATTGTTACAGGGCTTGGGGCGACCACCGGCGCCGGCGTTACTGCAAAGGCTCGGTTCACGCACGTATGGGTCAAGAGCAAAGGGAAATGGCTGCTGGTTGCGATACAACGGACCGAAGTCATCCCGAACCCGTAACCCGCGGCACGCCGCCCAACAAAGCCTTGCAGCTGACGGCGCGATAGCATGCTTCGCAAGTAGTCTTTTACCCTCAGGTTGGATGCTGATTGCGCGCCGCAGCTGAAGGCCAGCGTTAGGCCGACAAACGCGCGTCACCGCCGATATCGACGCCCCGTGTTACCCATGGGCTATAGACCATCACTCGAACCCTAGGAGGAACACCATGATCGTTGAAGCACAGGTAACCATCAACGGATCCAAGGCGGCGATCTGGGCCGCAATCACCAACATCGAGAACGCCTCGGAAACCATCAGCGGAATCGAAAACATTGAGGTTCTCGAAAAACCGGCAAACGGGCTCGTAGGACTAAAGTGGCGAGAAACCCGAAAGCTATTCGGCAAGTCAGCTACCGCGGACAAGTGGATCACTGATGCTGCTGAGAACGAGTTCTACAAAACCAGAGCAGAAGATGGTGGATTTGTATTCTTATCCACCATGATTATTTCAGAGAACACTGGCGGCATGACGTTGGCTAGTTCTCATGATTCCAAGCCTCAAACTATCGTTGCAAAATTAATGTCGATCCCAATGGGGCTTCTGTTCAAGGGCGTGGCGAAAAAGGCCCTCCTGCAAGACCTAAACGATATTAAGTCCGCAGTTGAACAGGAATGATCGATTGCGGCTTAGACGCGCTTCGCGCGCCGCTGATGGCGAGCGTTAGGTATCTTGGTGGAAGATAGCGAATGAAGAAACGTCCAGCGCGATCATGCTTTCAGCCTGCTGAATTCTGACCCCTATATTCCGCTGACCACGTTCCACGCCATTCCTCACACCTTGTCAGATGGTCGCACGTCCACGATCTCGGCGCGGAAGATGCGCAGCACGTCTTGCACCTGCGGGTCTTGCTCCGCCATCTCGCGCAGGCGGTCGCGCGCCGCTCGCCCCGCGTCCTCTGCCGCCGCCTCCTGTGACTCGCTCTCATCGCGCACGACGATTTGCAGCCCCGTCTCGCGCCCGACGATCTCCGAGCACGCCTCGCGCACGAGCCGCGCGTTTTCGGGCTTCGACAGGTTGTCGCGCAGGAACTTCGACTCCGGCGCGAACTCGACCAGCAGTTCGTCGCCATGCACCTCCACTTTACGCGCGCCCTCGAGCGCGGTGGCGAGGAAGGGCTTGCGCCGATCTTCGAGCGCGCTCTTGAGTTGCTCGACGAACGTGTTTGGCGCGCTCTGTGTCGCGGGCATCTCTCGCTCGACGCGCGGCGGAGCCTGCGTGGAGACGAGACTGAAGCCGTCGCCGTTCGTCAGCCGCACCGCGGCAGACGAAGTGTCCGACGAAGCATCCGGCGAAGTCTGCGCCGACTCGACGAGACGCAGCGCGGGCGGCGCGGCAGACGCGGGCGTCTCCCACGGCGGCATCTCGTCCGAAGCGGCGTCGAACCCTTGCGCGTTCGCGCCCGTTCCAGCATCAGCGTTCGCGCCGGCTCTGTCGTTAGCGTTCGCCGCGTTCGAGTCCGCGCCTGTCCGTTTGTTCTCGCTCGCGCTCCGGCGCGTCGCGCCGTCTTCACGTGAGGGTGCGAGACCCGTCGCCGCGCCCTGCGATACTTGAGAGTCCGCGCGCGACTTCGGGAAGCGTGAAGCGGGAGGCACGCCTCCACCACCGCCGCGCTCCGCGCTGCCGCTGCCCGCGCCGCCGGTCGGAGTTGGAGAGCCTAACGACGCCGTTGTCTTTCCCGTGCGCAGAGCCTCTTCGAGCGCATTCAGGCGTTCGAGGATTTGAGAGAGCGGCGCGAGACGGCGCATCTCGATCAGTTTGACCAGACCAATTTCGAGTTGATAGCGCGGGTGCGCGCCCTCACGCAAGCGTTGCTCCGTGTCTGTGAGACTGTTGAAGAAGCGCACGAGATCGGACTCGGAAAACTCCGACGCCTCGCGCACGAGCCCCTTGCGCTCCGCATCCGTCGCGTCCGCCAGCTCCGACGCCTCGCCCGCGACTTTGACGACGAGCAGATCGCGCAGGTGCGCCAGCAGGTCGCGGCAGAAGTTGCGTAGATCGTGCCCGCGCGCCGCGAGGTCTTCGACGACGGCGAGCGCCTCTTTCGTCTCACACGCGGCGACAGCATTCATCGCGCGCGCGAGAAGCTGCGCCCCTGCGATGCCGAGCGCGGCTTCCACGTCGTCCGTCGCGATCTCGCCCTCGCTGAAACTGATGACCTGATCGAAGGCGGACTGCGCGTCGCGCATCGAGCCTTCGCCCGCGCGCGCGATCTCACGGAGCGCGTCGTCTGAGACTTTGATCTTCTCTGCGTCGGCGATGAGGCGCAGCCGCGCGAAAATTTTCTGCGTCGGGATCGTGCGGAACTGGAACTGCTGGCTGCGCGAGAGGATCGTGTCGGGGATTTTGTGCGACTCGGTCGTCGCCATGATGAAGACGACGCGCGGCGGCGGCTCTTCCAGAGTTTTGAGGAGCGCGTTGAACGCCTGCGTCGAGAGCATGTGCACTTCATCAATGATGAAGACTTTGAAGCGGTCGCGCGCCGGGCGCACGCCGACCGTGTTGATGATCGCCTCGCGCACGTTATCAACACCCGTGTTCGACGCCGCGTCGATCTCCAGCACGTCAATCGAGCGACCCTCGGCGATCTCGCGGCAAGAGGCGCACGCCGTCTCGTCGTCGGCGCGACAGGGCGTGGGTGTCGGGCGATCAGACTTGTGACAGTTGAGAGCTTTGGCGAGCAGACGCGCGGTCGTGGTCTTGCCGACACCGCGTGCGCCGGAGAAGAGATAGGCGTGGTGCAGGCGCTCGTGCTCGACGGCGTTGCGGAGCGTCCGCGTGATCGGCTCCTGCCCGGTCACTTCCTCGAACGCCTGCGGTCGCCACTTGCGCGCTATGACTTGGTAAGACATAAGGGGAGCAGTCAGCAGTCAGCGATCAGCGGTCAGCCAAACCTTCAAGCTCTGTCGTCTTCTCTAAAAATTCGATGCGGTTGTCGAAGGGGTCGAAGAAGGAGAAGCGTTTGACGCCTGCGGTGTCCTTCTCGTCGCGCGTGCGGACGTTGTTCTCTTCGAGAAATTTTTTGACCGCTTCGACGTTCTCGATCTCGAACGCGGGGTGTCGCTTCGACTTG
>JAVXVR010000250.1:0-2821 GCA_032230165.1 Acidobacteriota bacterium
CGGCGCGCACGGCGTAGCCGTCCATCAGCGCGCGATCAAACGGCGGCAAGTCCGTGTCGGCGACGACATCCTCGGCGAGCACGCGACCGCGCGCCTCCTGGAGCGCGACCGACTCTGTGGGGAGTCGCGGCGTCTCGCGCTCGACGATGCGGATCGCTTCGGTGACAGGGAGCATGGCGTGATTATCACATCAAAGTCGGGCGCGTAAAAAGCTGGATGGGCGCGAGCCCGCTTACCTCTGAAGCCGTAGAAGCCGTAAACTGTGCTTTAATAAGATAAACGAATTTGAGTTGCGGGCAATCGCTTCGTTGCGGCTTCGCACTTTGCGGATAATGTGAAGTCGTCTGCCAGCCGTCACTATGCTTCGACCGTTCGATAAGTTGATTAACGGGTCTCCGGGGAAGTCGCGTCCCGAAGACGAAGAGCCCATCCGCGCTGAACTCTACAGCATCGAGCGGCTGGAACAGTTCGCGCAGACGCTCGCCGCCGAGCACGTCGTCGCGATCAAGCCGAAGCGCGTCCGCTCGCTCCTTCCGCGCGTCGAAGAGAACGGGCGCACGCTCGTCGCCGCTTATCAATCGCTCGCCGAAGCGATCAGCAACGAGCGCGCCATCTCGCCCGCCGCCGAGTGGCTGGTGGATAATTTTCACATCGTCGAAGAGCAGGTGCGTGAGATTCGCGAAGACCTGCCGCGCGGCTACTACAGGGAGTTGCCCAAGCTCGGGCGCGGCGAACTCGCGGGCTACCCGCGCATCTACGCCATCGCGCTCGCGCTCATCGCACACACCGACAGCCATCTCAGCGCCGAGACGATGCGGCGTTTCATACGCGCCTACCAGCAGGTGACGCCGCTCACCATCGGCGAACTGTGGGCGGTCGCCATCACGCTGCGACTCGCTCTGGTCGAGAACCTGCGGCGGCTCGCGACCCGCATCATCACCTCGCGCGAAGAACGTGAGGAGGCTGACGTGCTCGCGGACAAGGTGCTGGCTTTGTCCGAACGTACGCCCGCCGGGCTCGTCCCTTTAGTCGTCAACCAAGTTGGCAAGCGCGACAAACTGGATCACGCCTTCGTCGTGCAACTGACGCAACGCCTGCGCGAGCAAGACCCGGCGGTCGCCGCCGCGCTCGACTGGGTGGAAGAGAAGCTTCAGCGTCAGGGCGAGAGCCTTGAGCCCATCGTCCACGAGGAGCACCAGCGCCAAGCCGCCGCGCAGGTCACGGTCGGCAACATCATCACCAGCATGCGCCTGCTCTCGACGCTCGACTGGCGCGACTTCTTCGAGAGCGTCAGCCTCGTCGATCCTCTGCTCAGCCGCGACCCGGCGGGCGTCTATGCGCGCATGGACTTCGCGACGCGCGACCGCTACCGCCACGTCGTCGAGCGCGTCGGCAGGCGCACGAAGACGGACGAACTGAAGGTGGCACAGCGCGCCGTCGATCTGGCTCTCGCCGCCGCGCGCGAAACTCCTCAAGACGAAGCCCGCGCGCACGTCGGTTATTACCTGATAGACGACGGTCGCGCCGCGCTGGAGAAGACGTTCGCCTATCGCCCGCGCCCCACGGAGCGCTTGCGGCGCGCCATCTTGCGTCGCCCGACGCTCGCGTATCTCGGTCTGCTCGCGCTGCTCGTCACGATGATCGTTGCGTCGCTCGTCTTCTACGCCGCGCATTCCGGCGCGGGCGCGCCGCTCGTCGTCGGCTTCGCTCTGCTCTCTTTAGTACCCGCGAGCGATCTCGCGCTCGGCGTGATCAACTGGGACTTCACGCACTTCTTCCCGCCGCGACTGCTGCCACGGATGGATACCTCGAAGGGTGTGGCGGACGACGCGCGCACGATCGTCGTCATCCCAACCTTCTTGTCGAGCGAAGCAGTCGTCGAAGAGTTGCTCGAACGGCTTGAGGTTCACTACCTCGCCAATCAGGACGAGCGTTTCTATTTTGCCCTGCTGGGGGATTTCCATGACGCGCCGGAAGAAGAGACGGCGACGGACACTGCCATCCTCGACGCGGCGCTCGCCCGCATCGAGGAGTTGAACAAACATTATCGCGGCGAAGGTGCGCCGCGCTTTCATCTTTTTCATCGTCGTCGAAAGTGGAACGTAGGCGAGGGCATGTGGATGGGCTGGGAGCGCAAACGCGGAAAGCTCCACGAGTTCAACCTGCTCCTGCGCGGCGCGCGCGAGACGAGCTTCATCGTGGCGACCGCCGACTTCGAGCTGCTCAAACAGATTCGCTACGTCATCACGCTCGACTCCGACACGCAGTTGCCGCGCGACGCGGCGCGCCGGCTCGTCGGCGTCATAACGCACCCGCTTAATCGTCCGAGCTTCGACCGTGCGGCGGGGCGCGTCACACGCGGTTACGGCATCTTGCAGCCGCGCGTCAGCGTCTCTCTGGAGAGCGGCTCGCGTTCCCGCTTCTCCCGCATCTTCTCCGGCGGGACGGGCGTCGATCCGTACACGACCGCCTCCTCCGATCTCTATCAAGACCTCTTCGGCGAAGGCAGCTTCACCGGCAAGGGGCTCTACGACGTTGACGCTTTCGAGGCGGCGCTCGAAGGGCGCGTGCCGGAAAATACTCTCCTCAGCCACGATCTCTTCGAGGGACTCTACGCGCGCTGCGGACTCGTCTCGGACATTGAGCTGCTCGACGACTTTCCGACCTATTACGACTCTTACGCGCAACGCCAGCACCGTTGGGTACGCGGCGACTGGCAGATCGCGCGCTGGCTCTTTCCCTCCGTGCCCGATGCGCAAGGTCGAAGCTCACGCAACCGCTTGCCGCTCATCTCGCGCTGGAAAATTTTAGACAACCTGCG